>JBAXYK010000001.1:0-15522 GCA_041670825.1 Bacilli bacterium
AAGTTTATCCAAAAAAGAAAAAATGAAGGTAAAGAAGATTTATCAATTTCTGTCAATGTTTCTAGATTAGAATTATATGATCCAAATTTTGTTTCTAATATCAAGCAATTGTTGGATAAATATAATATTACTCCTCAACAATTTAAATTAGAAATAACAGAGACCTTATATGCAGAAAGCCCTGAGCAATTTTTGGGTTCAATAGCAGAATTACAAAACATGGGATTTCAGGTATTAATGGATGATTTTGGAAGTGGATATTCATCTTTAAATGTTTTAAGGGATTTGCCAGTAGATGCAATCAAAATAGATTTGCGATTTTTAGAGAATTTTGAATTATCAAGTAGAGCTGGTAATATATTTACTTCTGTTATAAGAATGGCAAAATGGTTAAATATATCAATAATTGCTGAAGGCGTAGAAACTTCAACACAGGTTGAATTTCTTAAAAGTGTTGGATGTGGAATAATTCAAGGGTATTATTTTTCACGTCCACTAACAATTGAAGATTTTGAAAAATTAGTTAAAGATGATAAGAAGATGTTAATGGAAAATGAGGAGTTACAATTTAGTTTTGAGGAATTAGATGTTCTTTTTGGAGGCAATATATTGACAAGTCGTATGTTTAATAATATGGCTTGTGGGGTAGGATTATACGAATTAATTAATGATGAGCTTGAAGTAATAAGAGTAAATAATACTTATTACGAAATAATTGGTTATAATCCGGAGACGTTTTATAAAGAATCAAAGAGTATATCAAAAAAATTACATAAAGATGATAAAAAGATATTACTTGATGCTTGCAAAGAAGTATTAAATACTAAAAAAGGTAGGAAAATAATTGCAAGAAGATATATAGATAGTGATAAGGTGCTTTATCTTGATTGTTATATAAGGTATATAGGTGGCATTGACTCTCATCCATTGTTGAGTATTAGTTTCAACGACATAACCTCTGAAGTAGAGACAAGAGAAAAATTTAGAAAGCAATCAGAATTCTTGGAAAATATGTATGAAAACATGATGTGTGGAATTATTCAATTTGCTATAAACGGCACGACAAAAGTTATGAGCGGAAATAAAGCTGCATGTCAAATGTTAGGATTCTCATCTAGTAAAGAATTAATTGATAATTTAAATGATCCTAAATTTGGCTTAATTCTTCCAGAAAGCACAATTAGGATAAAAGAAATTATTGAAGAAATAAAAGATAGTAAGAAGAGTCAATCAATTGAATTGATGGTTAGTAGATTTGATGGGGAATCTATCTTGATTCGTTCCACATTTAATTTAATAGAAAATGCTGATAAAGTAAAAGTTGTTCAAGCAGAATTTATTGATATAAGCAATGAAGTTAAGTGTAGAATTCAATTATAATATTTATGTTTCTTTAAAAAAGCACCATTAATAAAGTGCTTTTTTTGTTTATTTTAACATACAAATAAGTTATAATTGTTAAAACACAAAGAAAGAAGGAGACTATATGGTAATGAAATTTAGTGAGTATGAGTATATTCCAATAGATATCGAAAAAGTTAAAGACGAATTTCATAAATTAATAGAAAAGTTTAAAGAAGCCAAAACAGCAAAAAAACAGATTTCTATTATGAAAGAAATAGATGATTTTAGAAGAGATATTAACACAAATTTTGCCTTATGCAATGTTCGTTTTACAATCAATACAGCCGATAAATATTATGCAAAAGAAAATGATAAAAACGATGAAATAAGGCCAGTTATTCAATCTCTAACCAATGAATATTATAAAGTTTTAAAAGAAACACCTTTCAAACAAGAAATTATCAAGAAATATGGTAAGAATATTTTTGATATTGTTGATGTAAGTTTAAAGGCATTTGATCCTGTAATTGTTGAAGATATGATTGAAGAGAATAAGTTATCAAGTCAATACACAAAACTTATTGCCTCAGCAAAAATTAAGTTTAATGGACAAACTTATAATCTATCAAGTATTGGTAAATTTGCTCAAGATTCAGATAGAGCTATAAGAGCAAAGGTATCAAAATTAGTATCAAAGTGGTTTGAAAAGCACTGCGAAGAATTTGATGAAATCTATGACAAGATGGTCCATGTACGCGATAAGATGGCTAAAAAACTTGGTTATGAAAATTATGTTCAATTTGGATATTATCGTTTAGGTAGAGTAGATTATAATGCAAATGATGTAAAAGGATATAGAGAACAAGTATATAAGTACCTATTACCTTTGACAAAAAAACTATTTAAAAAGCAAGCAAAAAGACTTGGAATTAAAGGAATGAAATCTTTTGATTATAATCTTGAGTTCTTGAGTGGAAATCCAACTCCTAAAGGAGATAAGAAGTATTTAGTTGATCAAGCAATTAATATGTATGATGAGATGTCTCCAGAAACTAGTGAATTCTTCCATTTCATGGTTGATAGTGAATTACTAGATTTGGAATCAAAACCAAATAAAGCAGGCGGAGGATATACTACAACATTAGATAGATACCACGCACCATTTATATTCGCAAACTTTAATGGAACAAGTGGAGATGTTGATGTTTTGACTCATGAAGTTGGTCATGCATTTATGGCTTACACATGCAGAGATGTTGATTTATTAGATTATAGTTGGCCAACACTTGAAGCTTGTGAAATCCATTCAATGAGTATGGAATTCTTTACTTATCCATGGATGAATAATTTCTTTAAAGAAGATACAGATAAATATAAATTTACCCACTTAAATAGTGCAATAACTTTTATCCCATATGGTGTTGCTGTTGATGAATTCCAGCATTTCGTTTATGAAAATGTTGATGTAACCCCAGAACAAAGAAGATTAAAGTGGCGTGAAATTGAAAAGAAATATCTACCACACATTAAATATAATACTAAATTTATGGAAAATGGTGGTCGCTGGTTCCGTCAAGGACACATATTTGAGGCACCATTCTATTACATCGATTACACGCTAGCTCAAGTTTGTGCTTTCCAATTCTTTAATTTAATGAATAAAGATAGAGAAAAAGCCTGGGCTAAATATGTCAAATTGTGTAAATTAGGTGGAAGCAAATCTTTCTTAGAGTTGTTAGAAGTCATCAAGTTAAAAAATCCATTTGTTGATGGAAGCATTAAGAAAATTGTAAAACCTATTAAAGATTATATTGCTACTATTGACGATACTAAAATGTAATAAAAAGGGAGGAATACCTCCTTTTTTATATGCCTAAAACAATTGATGACATTTAAAGTATATAATGATATAATTTAATTGTTAAATCGGTTGATTGACCGAATAATGAGGTGATGATATGGCTCGTCCAAAATCAAGCACTAAGAAAAAAGAAATAATAAAGAGCGTTGAAAAACTTATTACCAATAAAGGAGTAAATGAGATCTCTTTGCAAGATATTGCAAGTGAATGCGGTATAAGTAAGGGAACGCTTTACTATCATTATGCTTCTAAAGAAGCAATAATATTGGATATCATAGTAAAACACATGCAAGAACTTGAGGATGATTATATCGATTGGTTTGAACGCCATAAAATAGAGAAAGATATAAGCCCTGAAAGATTTTTAGATGTGATTTTTTATAAAGGAGTTAAACTTTTTAATAGAGCAAAAATGCATATATTCATAATAAATGAGTGTGTAAAAAATAATAATAAATTATTAGAAAAGTACAATGAATTATGGAATAAATGGAAGGAGGATTTAACATTTGGCATAAGTAAAGTTTTTCCTAGTATGATAAATCCAAGCAATTATGCTGATTTATTGATGCTAATTATTGATGGTCTTGTAGTTAGAGAAGTAATGCAAAGAAAAGATATTTCACAAGAAAAATTAGTGGAATTAGTTAAATCTTTGGGGGTAGTAACAAATGGAAAATAAAGACATCATTAGACTTCAAAAAAAGATTAGTAAGTTGTATAAAAATATTAAAGTTTCTTCCAAAGAAGATTGTGTAGTTTTAAAAGGAGAACTAGATAATTGGAGTGACATTGTTAATATAGGTTTAATGGCGGCAGCAACTAAAAAATTCTATGGTGTAATTAATGAAATTAAATTAAAAGGCTATAAAGAAGCACCTATGAGAATTAGTGATATTAAAGACAATAAATATGATGGGATAGAATGTGATGTTTTAATAGTCGGTGGAGGTATTATAGGATCTGCTATTTTGCATGAGTTTAGCAAATATAATGTTAATGCAATTTTGATAGAAAAAGAAAATGATTTAGCACTTCAGGCAAGTTCTAGAAATGATGGATGTATTCATGTTGGAATAGATTTAAGCAACAAAAGTAAGAAATGGTATTATTTAAATCGTTCTTTAGAAATTTATGAAAAACTAGCCAATGATTTAAAAATTAATTATCGTAAAGATGGTCAAACAATTGTTTTTACAAAGAATTTTCAAAGATTATTATTGCCATTTTTGAAAATTAAAGCTAAAGAGAATAATATAAAAGAGGTTCATGTTTTAAATAAAAAAGAATTAGAAAAACTGGAACCTAATACTACACCATATGCAAAGTTTGCTGTTAAATTTGGAAATGGTGCTGTTATATGTCCATATAATATGACTATTGCCCTTGCAGAAAATGCCGTTTTAAATGGAGGCAAGGTTTTTCTTGAAACCTCTTTATTAGACATTAATATGGAAGGCGATATTATCAAGAGCGTCGTAACAAATCGCGGGATAATATATCCTAAAGTCTTAATTAATGCTGCTGGTGTTTTTAGCGATAAAATTGCTAAGATGGCTAATGATCAGTTTTTTACGATTCACCCTAGAAAAGGAACTAACGCAATACTAGACAAAAAATCAAAAAGATATTTATCAAATTCTTCGATTGCAGTACTAGGAAGTTCTGCTAATCACAAAACAAGTCATTCTAAAGGTGGAGGTGTAGTCCCAACAATCGATTATAATCCACTTGTTGGTCCAACTGCACACGAGACACCTTTTAGAGAGGATTTTACTACTGATATTCAAGCAATAAACGAAGTTATGTCTAAGCATGTATCTTCAATGCCAAAACTAAGTAAGAATGACATAATAACTTATTTTAGTGGGATTAGGGCAGCAACTTATGAAGAAGATTTTATAGTACAAAAAGGTAAATGGACTAAAAATATTGTTCATGCTGCTGGTATTCAATCGCCAGGTATTACGGCAGCTCCAGCCATAGCAGAAGATATTGTAAAATTTACTCAAGAAGTCTTAAATACAAAATTCACTAAAAATCCTAAATTCTCATATAAAAGAGACATAAAAACCCCTCTAAGGGAATTAGATAATGAGACTAGGAATAAATATATTCTAGAAAATCCTGATTATGGACAAATCATTTGTAGATGTGAGGAAATATCAAAAGGAGAGGTAATAGACGCTTTAAATAGGCCGATACCAGTTAATACTATTTCTGGCATAAAAAGAAGAGTCAGAGCAGGTATGGGAAGATGCCAAGGATCCTTTTGCGAGCCACAAGTTTTAAAAATAATATCTGAGAACAAAGGAATTTCTTTAGAGAATGTTAAAAAGAAAGGTAATGGCAAGGTTCTAGTGGGAGATATTAAGGATGGTGATAGTAATGGATAAATATGATGTTATTGTCATTGGAGGAGGTCCAGCAGGACTTGCTGCTAGTAAGAGCGCCTGTAAAAACAATTCTAATGTTTTACTTATTGAGCGTGAAGCCAAATTGGGTGGTATTTTAAAACAATGTATTCATGATGGTTTTGGAGTAACTAGATTTAAGCAAAAACTTAGTGGACCAGAATATGCAAATTTAGAAATAGAACAACTAAAAAAAGAGAAAATAACGATCTCTTTATTGACATTTGTAACAAAAATAAAAAAGTTAGAATCTGGTTTTATTCTGACGCTTGTTAATAGGGAAGGGGTAAAGGAAGTATTTGGCAAAAATTTAATATTAGCCACTGGATGTCGAGAAAGAACTTCTAAACAAGTTTTTATACAAGGGACTAATCCAGCAGGAGTAATAAGTGCTGGTACGGCTCAATATTATATTAATATTCTGGGCAAAATGCCAACTAAAAAGTGTGTCATTTTAGGAAGTGGAGACATTGGCTTAATTATGGCTAGAAGAATAACTTTAGAAGGTGGCAAAGTTATTGGAGTATATGAAGCAAAATCAACACCAGGTGGTTTAACAAGAAATATTGTTCAATGCCTTAATGATTTTAGTATTCCTTTGTATTTATCTAAAACTGTTACTAGAGTATTTGGAGAAGACCGTTTAGAGGCTGTTGAAGTATGCAAAGTTGATGAAAGAATGCAGCCAATTGCTGATACTAAGGAAATTATAAAATGTGATGCTCTTATTTTATCTGTTGGTCTAATTCCCGAAAATGAATTAGCAGAAAGTATTGAAGTAGAAATAAGTAAAAGAACAAAAGGACCAAAAGTCGACCAGACATTAATGACAAGTGTTGATAATGTATATTCTTGTGGCAACGCTTTACATGTTAATGATTTAGCAGATTACGTTAGTGAAAGTGGTGAAATTGCAGGTAAGAATGCAGCATTAAACAAAGTAAATAATAGAAATTTAGTTAAAGTTACAGTAGATGATAAGATAGCTTATGTTGTTCCTTCACATATTGATACTAATAAACCATTAAAAGATATAGTTTTCTATTTTAGAAGTAAAAATGTACTAGAAAATAAAGTTTTGCATATATGTGTTAATGATAAACAAATATATACAAAAAGATTCAATAATATAAGACCTCCAGAGATGGAAAGAGTAGTGGTTAATCTAGGTGAATGTGAGAAAATTGAAAAGATTGTTTTTAAATTATTGGAGGTAATAAAATGAAAAAGAATTTGATTTGTATTGCCTGTCCTAATGGATGCCATCTTGAAATTGATACTGAAACTCTAGATGTAAAAGGCAACAAATGTATTAAAGGTTCGGAATTTGCGCGAATTGAAATTACTTCACCAATGCGGAGTGTATCTTCAATAGTAAAAACAACAATACCTAACTATCCTGTCATTTGTGTTAGGACAAATGGTGAAATACCAAAAGGACGAATTCTCGACTTAATGAAAGAATTAAAAAATATAGTAATTAAAGAAGCTTTACCAATAGGAAGTGTAGTAATTAAAAATGTTTTTGACACTGGTGTAGATGTAATTACAACAAAAAATATGGATTAGGGGGAATAGATAATATGGATAATCCAATTGTGTTGACATTCGATTGTGGGACTCAAAGTATAAGAGCTTTATTAGTTGATAAAAAAGGGAATATATTGGCAAAAGAACAAGAACAATTCACTCCTTATTATTCTTTGGAGCCTGGATATGCAGAGCAAAAGCCAGAAATTTATTGGAATGCACTAGTAAAAGTTTCAAGAAATATACATTTGAATAATAAGAATCTTGTTGACAAAATAATCGCGGTTACAATAACCACTATTCGTGACACATTTGTTTGTCTTGATAAGCAAGGGAAGCCACTTAGAGATATAATTCATTGGCTTGATCAAAGAGAGGCAAAATGTGAAGAACCTCTTCCTGTTAAATCATCATTAGCCTTTTCAATAGTTGGGTTAAAAGATGCTTTAGAAGATCAAAGAAAAATTTCAAAAAGTAATTGGCTTCGCGAAAATGAACCAGAAATTTGGGCTAAAACAGATAAGTTCATATTATACAGTGGCTATATGGTTTATCGATTGACTGGTAAAATAGTGGATTCTATTGCAAGCCAAGTTGCACATTTGCCATTTGATTACAAAAATAAAAAATGGCATTCACCAACAAACATAATGTATCCAGTATTCAATGTTGAAAAAGAAAAATTAAGTGATTTAATTGAGCCAGGAGAAATATTTGGCTATATTGGTAAAGAAATTTCTAAGGAAACATTAATAAAGGAAGGATTACCACTTATTGCTACAGGATCTGATAAAGGTTGTGAAACTTTGGGATGCGGAGTATTAAATAATGATATGGCATCATTGAGTTTTGGAACATCAGCAACAGTTCAAGTATCAACTGCTGATTATGTTGAGCCAGACAAAATGTTGCCAGCATATCCTGGAGTTGTAAAAGGAACATATAATCCAGAAGTTCAAGTTTTTAGAGGATATTGGATGGTTAGTTGGTTTAAAAAGGAATTTGCTGAAAAAGAAGTTCTTAAGGCAAATGAATTAGGAGTTTCTCCAGAAATAATTTTAAATGAAACATTAAAAGATATTCCTGCAGGTAGTGAAGGATTAATGTTGCAACCATATTGGTCACCATTATTAAAATTACCTGAAGCTAAAGGAAGCATTATAGGTTTTTCTAGTGAACATACAAGAGCCCATGTTTATAAAGCAATAATTGAAGGGATAGGATATGGTTTAGTGGAAGGACTAAGAAGACTTGAAAAAAATATGGGACAAAAGATTAATTGTTTAACAGTATCTGGTGGTGGTTCTCAAAGTGATGAAATTTGTCAAATAACAGCTGATATGTTTGGCATACCAGTTAGAAGAATCCAAACATATGAGGCATGTGGATTAGGTAGTAGTATGGTGGCATTTGTTTCAATGGGTATATTTAAAGATTATCAAGAAGCAATTGAAAATATGGTTCATTATAAGACAGAGTTTATTCCAAATAAACAGGTCCATGAAATATATGAGGAACTATATAACGACATATATAAGAATATATACCATTATTTACGCCCACTTTATAAAAAAATGCGCCAAATTACTAAGAGGAAGGGAGCAAGTAAAGATGTCAAATAAGCCATATAAAGATTTTTCTCCTAAATGGTTTGATGGCGATATACCAGAAAAGTCATATCGCTCTATATTTAGATGGGGAGATCCAAAATTTAATAAGTTTCCCAAAGAGAATCTATATAAATTGATGAAAAATATTTTTGATCTAGATGATGATTATTTTTCAAAATATGACGTTAATTTGGGACTTGATCAAGTGGAATATAATATTCCAAGCAATATTTCTGAAAATCATATAAAAGAATTCAAGAAGATTGTTGGAGATGATTATGTAAAATTAGATAACTATTCAAGACTTAGTGTTGCATATGGCAAGACAATGTATGATGTTTTACGTCTTCGTAAAAAGATAATTGAAAATATACCAGATGTAGTAATCTATCCTGATGATAGATTTCAAATAGAAAAGATTGTTAAGTATTGCTCAATCAATAAAATACCAGTGTATGTTTATGGAGGAGGCAGCAGTGTAACCCGTGGTGTGGAATGCATGAAAGGCGGAGTGTCCTTGGATATGCGTCTACGTTTTAATAAAGTTATTGAGTTCAATGAAGTTGACCAAACAATAACAGTTCAAGCTGGAATGAGTGGTCCAAAACTTGAAGAAACATTAAATAATGCTGTAAAAAACTTCAACGCCAAAAGAGCTTACACTTGTGGACATTTTCCACAATCATTTGAATATAGTTCTGTTGGGGGATGGGTTGTTACAAGAGGTGCAGGACAAAATAGCACCTATTATGGAAAAATAGAAGACTTAGTTTTATGCCAAAAATATGCGACACCCATTGGCAATATAACAACTTCAAATTATCCTAGAGAAGCAACTGGTCCTTCACTTAATCAAATAATGATGGGAAGTGAAGGCTCATTTGGAGTTCTAACTGATGTTACTTTAAGAATTTTCAGGTATATGCCAGAAAATAGAGTAAGATTTTCTTACATGTTTAAAAATTGGGAAATAGCAATGGAAGCAGCAAGGGAAATGATGCAATGTGAGGCTGGATTTGCATCAGTATTTCGTCTATCTGATCCCGAAGAAACAGATGTAATGATGCGGCTATATGGAGTTGATGAATCTCCAATTGCTAAACTCTTTAAATTTAAGGGATTTGAAGATATGAAAAAATGCTTATTTTTAGGTTTTACCGATGGTGAGAAAGGTTTTTCTAAAAATGTTGCTAAGAACATAAGAAAAATTGCTCATAAATATGGTGGAATGAGTTTAACAGGGCAAGTAACAAAAGCGTGGGAAAAGGGAAGATTTAATGACCCGTATCTAAGGGATACTTTACAGGATTTTGGGATTGTAACTGATACTTTAGAGTGCTCGGTTAATTGGTCTAATATGGCAAGTGTTCACAAAAGCGTTCGCGAATATTGTAAGTCAAGACCAAGAACAGTGGTTACTACCCATATGTCACATGTCTATCCTCAAGGAGCAAATTTATACTTTATTTTCATTACCAAAATGAATGATATAAAAGATTATAAAGATTATCATAGTGGTATATTAGATGCCATTCAAAAATCTGGAGCTTCGATGTCTCATCATCATGGGATAGGTAAAATGTTTGGAGCATGGCTAGAAGGTCAAATGGGATCATTAGAATATTCGACATTTAGAGTATTAAAAAATCATTTTGATCCGGATAATATCATGAATCCTGGAGGAACACTAGGTCTAGATATACCTCAAAATGAGAAAAGGTTTTTAAAAAAATAGGTATTAAAAAAGAGTTTATCATTCAGCTGATAAACTCTTATTTTATTTTATCTTTTAATTTTACGTAATGTTTTTCAGAAAAGTGTGAATAAACAAGTGGTGTTATTGAGATATAACCTTCTTTCACGGCTTGTGAATCAGTTTCTTCTCCCTCAATGTTCTCCCAAATAACTCTTCTATTTGGTACATACATTCCATCTTCTTGTTTATGCCATGTAACTTCATCTTTGCGTTGACCAACACTTGTTAGCTTAAATCCTTTTGATTCAAGATGTTCAATTGTAGGGAAATTAATATTTAACATAAATCCATTTTCAACTAAGTTATTTGTAAAAACATAATTAAAAACTTTATCAATTTCTTTTTCTACTATATCAAAGTTATCAATATCTGTAGAAATTGCAATACTAGGAATTCCAAAAATTAATGATTCAATACAAGCACCAATTGTTCCAGAGTAGCATGTATCATAGACAATATTTAGACCATTGTTACAACCTGATACTACTATATCCCAATCATTTGCAAAGTATCTTGTTGCAAAAGATACGCAATCAGCTGGAGTTCCATCAAGACTAAATATTTTTTCATCATATTTAGTTAGATTTAAAGGTTTAAAAGATAAACTTGCAGATTTTCCTGATTGATGATAAGTCGGAGCAATTAGAGTAACATCACCATATTTTTGCAAGGCATTATATAGTATTCTTATTCCTTTGCTGTTAAAACCATCATCATTTGTTAATAGTATTTTCATTAAATCACCTCCTTTGTTATACTTACAAACTATACATTATTTTTACTTATTTTTACTTTTTTTATCACCACAGCTTGTGTAAATGATAATGAAGATGAAGATCTAAGAGAATATTTCGCAGGCACGTGGAAATGCAAAGAAATAAATACTGGTTTTGCTTATAATGTAGTGATAAAGATAGATAGCACTACATTGAATTATATAAATATTTATAATTTCCACCAATTTGGTAACAATGAAATTGTTAGAGCAATTGTCAATGACCTCGCTGTTGATATTCCTTCACAATTGACATGTAATAACTCTATAAATGTTCGTGGTAGTGGGCTTATGCAAAATAATAAGACTACTATTAATTTTGATTATATTGTAAATGATGGAAATACTATTGATACTATCAATGCTGTTTATACGAAAATTTATTAATTTTTTTATTTAAAAAAAAAATATATCTTTGCAAATTATTTTTAAAAGAAAAATTTTATGTATTGGACATTAGAATTAGCTTCTAAATTAGAAGATGCTCCTTGGCCAGCAACAAAAGAAGAATTATTAGACTATGCATATAGAACTGGTGCTCCTCCTGAATTAATACAAAATCTTTTAGAAATAGAAGATGAAGAAAAAGAATTTGAAGGTATAGATGACCTATGGCCAGATTATCCAGATTTCAAAGAATTTTTTGATGAAGAGGAATAATATTATTATAAAAAATTGCAACTATTTCAGCATCAATCTTTTACATTCCTTTTTTAAAATCAAATTATTTGTGATTTTTGGGTTTCTATTATTGTAAATTTTATAATATGTTTTAATTTTCTATTAATTTTGCTTTTAATAAAAATTTAAATATGGAAGATTTCAAACCATCTATTGATGAACAAGTAAATTTTGACAGTAGTAATTTTTTTATATTTTTCATTAAATGGAGAAAAATATTGATAATTACCACATTAGTAGCAGCTATAATAGCAGCTATAATATCATTATTAATAAAGGAAAAATATGAAGCCAAGGTTACGCTATTCCCGACTAGGAGTAATGCTATATCCAAAGCATTAATAACCGATCAAGGTGGCAGAGAAGATATATTGCAATTTGGCGAAGAAGAGCAAGCACAACAAATGATACAGATATTGAAATCAAATGAAATACGCGATACCATTATTAAAAAATTTGACTTAGCTAATCATTGGAAAATAGATCCTAAATATAAATATGCTCGAACAGCTTTATATAAAGAATATGAGAGTAATATAAAATTTCGCAGGACAGAATATTTGTCTGTAGAGATAAAAGTAAGAGATGAAGATCCAATATTAGCAGCTAATATAGCCAATACTATTGCAGAGTTATATGATAGTACGAAATTAAAAATTCAACGTCAACGAGCCCTTGAAGGTTTCAAAATAGTAGAAGGGACATATCTAGAAATACAACAGCAAATCAATCAAAAAGAAGATTCTCTAAAATGGTTAAATCAAAAAGGCATAGGCGATTATAATTTACAAGTAGAGAGATTAACCGAAGCTATTGGTAGAGAGATAGGTAGAGGCAACGCACATGCTGTCAATATATTGCAAGCTCAGTTAGATACTATCACTAAGTATGGAGCTTTATATAAACAAATAAATGAACAGTTAGCACTTTTAAATAGAAGATTAATAGAATTTCAACAGAAATATGATGAGGCTAAAATAGATGCATTCAGTAAAATACCTCAAAAATTTGTAGTAGAATATGCATATCCACCCGACCGCAAAGCATATCCTGTTCGTTGGTTGATAGTAGTAGTTTCTGCTTTAGCTGCTTTTGTCCTCACGCTGGTCTGTTTGATTTTTTATGAAAATTATGAGAAATATAAGAAAAAATTAAAATATAGTGCTAGATAAATCTAAAAAAACAATACCTAATAAAACTATATTTTGGATTTTTTTATCAGCTATTATTTTAGCTGTTGTTAATACTATTGCCATGGGTTATGAGTTCTATTATGTAGCCCTAATACCTTTTTTATTATTATTGCTTTATTATTATTTTTTTTCTTACGAAAAAATATTTTTGGCCTTAGCAGTTATTATTCCTTTTTCTATTACTATTGAAAATATAGATTTTAATTTAGCTTTGTCAATACCATCGGAACCTATATTATTAGGATTGTTGATTTTGGCACTGTATAGATTTATATCTAATAATTCACCTATTGGTTATTCTAAGCATTCTATCACTATTACTATAATAATATATTTTGTTTGGCTAGTATTTTCTGCTTTTTTTAGTCAAATACCGGTAGTTTCTTGGAAATTTGTATTAGCTCATGCGTGGTTAATGATACCTGCATATTTCTTAGGTGTATCAGTATTTTTCAAAGATATAAAATACCAAAATATATTTTTAAACTTATATTTATTCTCATTAGTTATAATAGTGATAATAGCAGTTATTAAACATGCAGGATATAATTTTGATTTTAAGATGTCGTATCTGGTATCTCAACCATTTTATAGGGATCATACTATATACGGAGCTGCTTTATCTCTAATAATACCTTTTGCTTTTATGCAAACATTTAATAAAACAAATCATTTAAATAATCGTATACTTTATTTTATTTGTTTTTTAGTATTGACTCTAGGGCTGATATTATCGTCTAGTAGAGCTGCTTGGGTTAGTACTGCAATAGCATTAGTAGTAGGGGTTATTATTTTATTAGGTATTAAATTTAGATACGTTCTATTAGGCTTAGTGATAATATTTACCTTATTTTTTATAAATTACCAATCAATAATGTTTCAAATGGAGAGAAATCCTAATGTTTCTCGAAAAGACGCAACATCCCACGTTCGCTCTATTACTAATATCAGTACAGATCTGAGCAATACTGAGAGAATAAATCGTTGGGTATCAGCTATTCGAATAGCTCAAGATCATCCAGTAGTAGGTAGCGGCCCCGGAACATATCAATTTATCTATGCTCCATATCAATTACCTCAATATCAAACATATATTAGTACAAATACTGGCACTAAAGGCAATGCACATAGCGAATTTCTAGGTCCCTTATCCGAAACTGGTATTCCTGGTATGCTGACCGTTATTGCAATAGTAATTTCTCTTTTTGTTACTGGTTTTAGATTGTTTTTTAAATTGAAAAAGTTAGATACTAATAGAAGCATGATAGTGCTCTCAGTAACTATTGCACTTTTAGCCTATTTTTTGCATGGGTTACTAAATAATTTTTTAGATACTGATAAAATTGCTTACCCAGTGTGGGCTTATGCCGCAATTTTGACCGCCAATTATTATTGGTTGCATTGGTATAAAAAAGAAATGAACTAACTAAAATATCTTAAATTTATTCCTTTAATTAATATATTGATTCAGCAATTTAATTTCTTTATTATTTTTAAGTTTTCTTAATGCTTTATCTCTTATTTGTCTTACACGCTCAGTAGATAAATCCATTCGTTTAGCTATTTCTTCAATACTTAATGCATGAGTACCATCAAGTCCATAATAGTATTTGATAATTTGTCGTTCACGTATTGGTAATATTTGTAAAATACGTTGTATTTCTATTTTTAAAGATTCTTGCTCTAAATTTGTATCTGGAGCTGGAGAATTATGATTAGGGATAAAATCTATAATAGTATTTTCACTTTCTTCGCTTATGGTATTGTCTAATGAATCTACATTATTATCCACATAATTTAATAATTCTTTTACTTGATCTGGTGATAATTTTGTCATATCAGATAATTCATCTATTGTAGGAGGTCTCGAGTTAATTTGCTCTAATAAATTATAAGCATTTTTTACTTTATTTATTAATGTCAATTTGTTTCCTGGTAATCTAATTATTCTACCATGCTCAGACAAAGCTTGTATTATACCTTGTCGTATCCACCATACCGCGTAAGAAATAAATTTAAAACCTTTTGTCTCATCAAATTTTTCTGCTGCTTTTATTAAACCTATATTACCTTCGTTAATTAAATCAGTCAATGGTAATCCTGTCTGAGAAAATTGTTTTGCTACAGATATGACAAATCTTAAATTGGCTTTAATTAATTTATTTCGAGCTTCTTTATCTCCCATTTTTATTCTTTTAGCTAGCTCTACTTCTTCCTCAGGAGTTAGTAATGGCTCCTGAGAAACTTCATCTAGATATTCAGCCAAAACTTCATTTTCTCTAATTGTTATTCTTTTTTGTATTACTAATTGATACATGTCAATTATTTTTAAGTTAGACAATTAAATATTCAAAAAGT
>JBAXYK010000002.1:0-14621 GCA_041670825.1 Bacilli bacterium
ATTTCATTAAAATACTTTTCGTTAATAATCATTATTTGCGTATTGAAGTACTATAAACCTTATTTATGTTTCAAGGATGAGGTTAGCTTTATAGATGTAGGACAGGGAGATTGTGCCTTGATAAGTTATAGAAATAATTCTGGGAATATGTTAATTGATACGGGAGGTAGTAAGTATTATGATTATTCCACAAAAAGAATAATTCCATATCTAAAAGCAAAAGGAATTAAAAAATTAGATTATGTGATTATAAGTCATGATGATTTTGATCATAATGGAGCACTTTCAACTTTATTATCAAATTTTAATGTTGAAAAAGTTTATGAAAGGAATAATTTTACTGATATAATTGTTGGCAATAAAAAGATATTTAATATTAATAATGGTAATTATGATAATGGTAATGATAATAGTCTAGTAATTTATTTAGAAGCAAATGATTTAAAATATCTATTTACAGGAGATATATCTTCAATAGTAGAAAAAAATATAATAAAGGAATATCCAGATTTAAGAATAGATGTTCTTAAAATAAGCCATCATGGCTCAAAAACATCAACTTCTGAAGAATTTTTAAAATCAATAAAACCTACTTTGGCAATTATTAGTGTTGGCAAAAATAATTATTATGGTCATCCTAATTTTGAAGTATTGGTTAGATTATACAGGAATAATATTAAATATTATAGAACTGATTTACAAGGCACAATAATAGTAACAAAAATGAATGATTACATCCTAAAAATAAATGAAATTCTTATTAATAAATAATTAAATCATGATATAATTTAAAAGGTGATAAAATTGATATACATTATTTATGGTGTTCAAGAGCCAATTGTAATGAAACAAGTAAAGAATTTGATAAGTAGCACACTCAAAAAGATAGATGATTTTAATTTAATTAATTTCGATTTTGAGCAATCTTCAATCAAACAGATTATAGATGATGTTTCTACTTATCCATTTTTGGATACTCAGAAAGTCGTGCTTGTTAAAAATAGTTCATTTTTATCTGACATCAAAATTCTAAAACCATATTTAGATAATGATATGGATTTAAATGATATATCACTATTGCTTAATTATGCATCAAATCAAAATTCTTTTACGACATTAATATTTACTTTTTTAGGGAAGAAACTTGACACCAAGAATGATAATATAAGAAAAATAGTTAATTTTTCTAAAATTATAGAAGTAAATGATATATCAAAAGAAGATTGGCCAGTAGTAGTAAGAAAACTTTTCAGTAATAGAAAAATTGAAATAACCGAAAAGGCATTGGCATCCTTTATATCAAGAGTAGGAACTGATTTAGTTGATGTTATAAATGAAGTTGACAAAATATCTTTATATTCAAATAAAATTGATGAGAATATAATTGGAAATCTTGTTGCCATTCCGCTTGAAAAGAGTGAGTTTGGAATAGCTAATGCACTAATAAATCACGATAATTCTACAGCCTTATCAATATATAGAGATTTAAGAACTCAAAATGTTGAGCCAATTTATTTAATATCAGTTATGGGATCACAAATAAGATTTTTGTACCAAGTATCATATTTATATAATTTAGGGAAAAATGAAATAGAAATAGCCGATGAACTTGGCGTAAAAACATCTAGGGTTGCAGTAAATTTGAGAAAAATTGGTAGCGTTACTTTAGAGGGAATGTTGAAAACATTAAATGATTTATCCCAATTGGATTTTAAGATAAAAAGCGGTAAAATAGATAGGTTTCAAGGATTAGAATTGTTTTTAATTGGAGCATTTAGATAATGCTAGAGGTGATTATATGAAGAATAAAAGAATTATATTGATGGGAACGCCATTTTTTGCGGCTAATGTTTTTGAAAAAATAATTAATGATGGTTGGAATGTTGTAGCAATTATATCTCAACCAGATAGACCTATAGGGCGGAAACAAGAAATGGTAAATACACCAACTAAAGAAATTGGCAAAAAATATAACATCCCAGTTTTTCAAGTTGAAAAAATAAAAAATGATTATAGTTTTGTTGAAAAACTTTTTCCTGATTTGATTATTACATGTGCATATGGTCAAATAATTCCTGAGGCTATGTTAAAAATTCCAACATTTGGTTGCCTTAATATTCATGCATCATTATTGCCGAAATTAAGAGGTGGCGCTCCAATACATCGCAGTTTGATAAATGGGTATGATAAAACTGGTATTACTATAATGGAAATGATATATAAAATGGATGCAGGCAAAATATTTAGTCAGATGGAGACACCAATATATGAGAGCGATAATTTAGAGACGCTTAGTTTGCGTTTGCAAACTATGGCATCCAACATGATTGTTGAATTTCTTCCAGAATATTTTGCTGGTAAGTGCATGGGTATCCCCCAAGATGAAAATGCAGTTACTTATGGATACAACATAAAAAGGGAAGAAGAAAAAATTAATTGGAATAAAAGTAGTGTTGATATTTTCAATCTAATTAGAGGTCTCTCTCCACAACCGGGTGCTTATTCTGTTTTAGAGGGGAAAATTGTAAAAATATATAGTTGTTATAAAATTTCTAATAATGATAAAGCAATTCCAGGGACGATAATTTCGCTTGAAAAAGGAATAGTAGTGAAAACATATGATGGTGCACTAAGAATTGAATTAATGCAATTTGAAGGAAGAAAAAAGATGTCATCCCTTAGTTTTATTAATGGGTTGAAAGAAAGCATATTGAATAAAAGATTTGATTTGGAATAGTTTGTTGTAAGGAGTGATACAATGTCATTTGATAAAAGCAAGATAAGAAATTTCTCAATTATTGCTCATATAGATCATGGTAAGTCTACACTTGCAGATAGAATATTAGAACTGACAAATACAGTTGAAAAACGTGAGATGAAGGCTCAAATATTAGATAATTTGGATCTTGAAAGAGAAAGAGGAATAACGATAAAATTAAATGCTGTTCAAATTGAATATTTTTCTGATAGTAAAGAAAAATATATTTTTAATTTAATTGATACTCCAGGGCATGTTGATTTTACTTATGAGGTATCTCGTTCTTTGGCAGCATGTGAAGGTGCATTATTGGTTATTGATGCTACTCAGGGAATTGAGGCTCAAACTTTAGCAAATTTGTATTTAGCAGTTGATAATAATCTGGAAGTAATTCCTGTAATAAATAAAATAGATTTGCCATCTGCAAATCCAGAATTGGTTGTTGATGAAATTGAGAATGTTATAGGACTTCCAGCTTCTCACGCACCTAAAATATCTGCAAAAACTGGATTAAATGTCAAAGATGTTCTTGAGGCTGTAATAAAGTATATACCAGCTCCAACAGGAAAAGATGAAAACCCATTGCAGGCATTAATTTTTGACTCACTATACGATTCATATAGAGGAGTAATTATTTTTGTTCGTATTAAAGAGGGATGTTTAAAAGTTAAAGATAAGATTAAATTAATGTCAAATGGTGCAGTGTATGAGGTTCAAGAATTAGGAATAAGAAATCCTAAGGAAGTTAAGAAGGAATCACTGCAAGCAGGTGAGGTTGGATGGGTGGCTGCCACAATTAAAAATGTTAAGGATATCCATGTTGGTGATACAGTAACATTGCTTGATAATCCAGCTCCTAAGCCTTTACCAGGATATAGGAAAATGTTGTCAATGGTCTATTGTGGCTTGTTTCCAGTAGATAATGATAAATATAGCGATTTAAAAGATGCCTTGGATAAATTGTCATTAAATGATTCATCGTTAGTATATGAACCAGAAACATCACAGGCATTAGGGTTCGGATTTAGATGCGGTTTTTTGGGCTTATTGCACATGGATGTTATACAAGAAAGATTAGAAAGAGAATATGATCTTAATCTCATATGTACAGCCCCTTCCGTGGTGTATCATGTGTTTAAGACTGATGGGGAAATGGTGAAGTTAGATAATCCTTCAAAACTTCCCGACATTCAAAGTATAGACAGAATTGAAGAGCCATACGTTAAGGCTTCAATAATGACTCCTAGTGAATATGTCGGCCCATTGATGGAATTGTGTCAAGAAAAAAGAGGAATTTATAAGGATTTAGTGTATGTTGATAATACTAGAATGATTTTGATATATGAAATGCCCCTTTCTGAGATAATATACAATTTCTTTGACAAATTAAAATCATATTCAAAAGGATATGCTTCTCTTGATTATGAATTAACTGGATATAAAGAATCAAATCTTGTGAAACTTGATATTTTATTAAACGGAGAACAAGTTGATGCATTAGCAACTATTGTTCATCGTGACTCTGCTTTTAATAGAGGGCAAATATTAGCGTCAAAACTCAAAAGGATAATTCCTAAGCAACAATTTGAGGTGCCTATTCAAGCTGCTATTGGAGGCAAAGTTATTGCAAGAACTAACATAAAAGCTGTAAGAAAAGATGTCTTGGCAAAGTGCTATGGCGGAGATATTACTAGAAAAAAGAAACTTCTTGAAAAACAAAAAGAAGGCAAAAAAAGAATGAAATCAATTGGTACAGTTGAAGTTCCTCAAGAAGCATTCATGGCAGTTTTAAGCATGGATGATGATGAATAAATCACGCAAAACTACTAATAATAATCTTTTAGTAGTTTTTTAGTTGCAAAATATAGATTTATTTAGGTTTTATTGATATAATCTTATTATTAGAGGTGATAGCATGGCATCGACTATAGACATTGCACGTAAATTTACTGATATAGAGTATTTATCAAAAAAAGAAATTGCTAATAGAATGGGAGAACAACTAGCTGATTCAATTTGGAGACAAGTTAGTGAGTATAGAGAGAAATATAGATTCCCATTAGAGATTAAAAAATTTGATAGAATACCTTTCAGTGTTGTTTTAACACCATCAATAATGGGAATTGCTAACTCAACTGAAAGACTGATGTTCAAGTTCTCTAATCTTTTTGAAAAATTGAAATTACTTCAATCAATTTCTGATCATAAACCTATAGATAATTTTATTGATGAGGTGTTAAAAGAAGATTTGTTAATATTTGCAAGTCAAGAAGAAATACAAGTATCTGATAAAGATATTGAAGTGATGATGGACGTAACAAGTCCTCATCTTAAAGACACCCATGTTTATGGGATATATAAAACCACGAAATATCTATTGGAAAATCCTTCTTTAAAAATAGATAAACAAATATTTAGAGATATGATTTCGAGATTATCAAGCATTGATATTCAAGATAATAATTTTGTTTATCGAAATTTTGACTTGAAGGTTCCTAATACTACAACATTTGAAGGTGCTCAATGTGAAAGAATACCTGAGTTCATGTCAAGTTTTTTTGAATTCTATGATTCTGATTTTGAAATGTCACCATTTATAATAGCGGCAATAATGTATTTTTATCTTTTATATGTTTCACCATTTGAAAAGTATAATGAAGAGGTTGCCTTATTCATATATCAAAAAGTTCTAGCAGATTCTGGTTATGGTGAATCCAGTTATTATCTTTCGCTTTCTGAATTTATTCTTCAAAGAAAAGATGATTTTGCATTAATCTTTGATGAAATAAAAAGAAGCGGAGATGTAACATATGGAATATTATTGCTATGTCAATTGGTTTTTGATTCTATTAGCTGGAGATTGAAAAATCTTCAGAAAATTGAGGAACCAAAACCAATATATTCTGAAGTAGGTGTGGTTGAAAAGATTGTTGAAAAAGTAGTGGAAAAAGAAGTCCCTGTATATATTGAAAAAATTGTTGAGGTAGCAAAAGAAACTCCTAAACAAGCAATTGAAGAGATTGAAAAAGAAAATGATAATCTAGAAAACACAACAGAATATTTCAAACAATTCAATGAGTCAAGCAATGATAAAAAAGAAAAAAAACAATTTGATTTTATTGATGATCCTTTCTTAAAATATGTTGATAAAAACAAGGAAGAAACAGATAAAATTGAAGAGTTGACAGTAGACAATAAAAGCATTGATAAAATAGATAATATAAATGATATGCAAGAGCCTCAAAAATATGAAGAAAACAAAAAAGTTTTTGAAAATATTGAAAAGTTAGACGAGAAAGTTGAAGAAGATAATTTAGAAAAAATTAACATTAAAAAGGAAAATATTGAGGAAATTAATTATAAAGAGAGTATTACTAAAATGGATACAGATTTAGAAATAGATGTTTCTCAATTGGATGGACTAACTGAGGAAGAATATGCCAAGCATTTAGTAGAAATGAATCCTCTAATTAAATACCATCAAGCATTCTTCTTCGCTACTCATAGAGTTGAAGGACGTTATTATACGATAAGTCAATTTAAGCAATTTGTTGATTGTGCTTATGAAACAGCGAGAACATCAATGGATTTTTTAGTAACTGTTGGATTATATCGCAAGGAACAATTAAAAAATAAATTTGTATACACACCAAATATAGTTAGGAAAGAAGGTTAACATATATGGATTTAGGTACGACACTTGTTATTATTGGCATTGCGCTAGTTTTGTTAGGAGTTTCTTTGTTTCTAAAAAGAAAAATCAACAAAGAAGAAACAACAAAAAGCAAGAAATCTCAAGAAAAGCTTTCTTCAGAAGAAATTGCTAAAGAAGAAGAAGAAAGCATGATTATAGTTGAAAAAAAGCCTAAGGACTTTGATGAAAAGAAAGAGGTTGGAGACGACTAATATGAAAAACAAGGTTGATGCCTTGTATATACATGTACCATTTTGTTCGAAAATATGTAGTTATTGTAATTTCACAAAATTTCTTTATGAAAAAGAAAATGTAGATAAGTATTTAATATCTTTAGAAAAAGAATTGTTAAGCTACAAAGAGATTAAATTTTCAACAATTTATATTGGTGGGGGAACCCCTACATCACTAAGTACTATCCAATTAGAAAGTTTGCTAAAAGTTGTTAGTGCTTTTAAAGCTACTACTTGCGAATTTACTATTGAAACTAACCCAGAAAACTTAACCTTTGAGAAAGTGGATTTATTTAAAAAATATGGTGTCAATAGAATTTCTATCGGAGTTCAAACTTCAAATGAGAAAATGCTAAAGTTACTTAATAGATCCCATCACAATGAGGATGTAGAACTTGGGATTGATAGATTAAAAAAAGCGGGAATAGGCAATATTTCAATTGATATAATATTTGGCTTGCCATCACAAAAGAAAGCTGATTTATTGGTTGACTTAAATTTCTTTTTAAAATTAGATATTCCTCATGTTTCATTTTATCCATTAGTAATAGAAGATAATACTATCTTTAAATTAAATGATATTAAAGCGCTAAATGATGATAGAATTTATGAAATGTACAATATTATTAATGAAGAATTAAGTAAAAAAGAGTATTACAGATACGAAGTAAGTAATTTTTGTAAAAGAGGAATGGAATCTAAGCATAATTTGAAATATTGGAATGATGATTATTATGTTGGCGTTGGGCCTGGAGCTCATGGATATATAAATGATATTAGATATGCTAACTCTTCTTCAATAACCGATTATGTGAGAGGTAAAATTGTTAAAGAAGAAAAGATGATTGGCAAAAATGAGCAAGAATTTGAATATATTATGTTGCGTCTTCGTTTAAAAGAAGGTATTATTTTAAAAGATTATCTAAGTAAGTTTGGTGTTGATTTTTTCTCTAAGTATTGTCAACAAGTAGAAAAATTGGAAAATCAAGGTTTACTAAAAAAAGATGATAGGTCAATATATGTAAGTGAAAAAGGAATATATATACTGAATTATATTATTACTACCTTGACAATGAATTTAAATTACTAGTGTGTTATATTATTAGTGAGGTGATAAAATTGAAAGCTAATTTTGAAAAAAGATTCCTTGCATATTTTACAGATGTACTTTTTGCATTAATTCTTTCTTTAATAGCAATTTATGTTTTAAAAATAAAATTGCCATTTTTAAATTATTTCCTTTACTTTTTTACTACACCTCAAATATATACTGTAATATTCTATTTTATTTATATATTGATTTGTTTCTTGTTTTTTAAAGGAGTATCTATTGGAGGTATTATCTTCAATGTAAGAGTAGTTTCTGAAAATGACTCTAAAATGCGAGTTGGCCAAATTATAATGAGAAGTTTATTGCAATCCCTTTTTCCGCTTGCAATATTCAATATTGCTTATATGCTTCTTTATAGAACTCAAATATCAGTTTTTGATGCTTGCACAAATTCAAAAACCATGAAAATAAGAGACGATGCTTGATTAAAATTTGCAGATTTAAAACTATCATTTGATAGTTTTTTAAATATATTATTTTTTTAGCACTTTACTATTGACAGTGCTAAGATAGCGTGTATAATAATATTAGCATTCAAAAAAGTGGAGTGCTAGAGTAGGAGGTAAGTTATGCAAGAATTAAATAGAAAACAACGAATATTGAAGCTTATTGTTGAAGAATTTGTAAGGACTGCTGAACCAGTTGGATCACATTCACTTATTGATAAATATAATCTTCCATATTCAAGTGCTACCATCAGAAGTGAGATGGCAGAATTAGAAAATCTTGGATATCTTGAGAAAACTCATACATCTAGTGGTCGTGTTCCTAGTCCAATGGGATATCGTTATTATGTTGATTCCTTAAGAGAAAAAAATTGTATTGATGATGATACTAAAGAAAAGATTCAAGCTCTTTTTTCTCAAAAGGATATTCAAATTAACGAAGTAATTAAACATGGTTGTGAAATTATTTCGCAAATGACTAATTTAACATCTGTTATGTTAGGACCTGATTCCAATGAAGAATGTCTTTCAAAGGTTCAATTGATGCCACTTACTTCAACAAGTGCAGTCGCCTTGTTTGTTACCGATAGAGGACATGTGGAACATAAAATATTTAGTATTCCTGATTCTATTGCAATGAATGATTTAGAAAATTGTGTTGAAATACTAAATGATAGAATAAGTGGAACAAAAATTAGCCAAGTAGTAGATAAGGTTAACTCAATTAAACCAATTTTGGCTGATGCAGTTAAACAACATGAGGTCATATTTAAAGCATTTTTGGAAGCATTTTTAAAGTTTACTGCTGAAAGAGTTTCAGTATTTGGAAGAGCAAATATTTTGGAACAACCAGAATTCACCAGTAACCTTAATAAATTAAGAAAATTAGTTAATTTATTAGAAAACCAAGATGTTTGGCGTCAATTTGACTCAAATGATGATATATGTGTAATGATTGGGGATGAAAACACAATCGCAGAAATTGATGATTTATCTGTAGTTAGTGCAAATATTCATTTCGACAAAAATAATAATGGTAAAATAGCTCTTATTGGACCAACCCGTATGGACTATTCGAAAGTTATTGGCGCACTTGAATATTTACAAGAGGCTATTGACGAATATTTTAAAGAAAGTGAGGATGATAAGGATGAATAAAAACAAGAAAAAAGAAAGTAATGAAGAAAAACTAAAAAATGAAGATGAAAAAATTGCTAATTCAGAGTGTGAGGTAGAGCCTCAGTATGTACCAAAAGATGATTATGATAAGATGCAAGAGCAATTTAATAAAGCATTGAATACTGCTGCATATTATGAAAACCAAGGTAAATATTATAAAAGTGAGTATGAAAAATCAATTAAATATCGTTCTCAATCAATAGTTGAAGAATTATTAAGAGTCCTTGATGGATTCCAACTAGCTTTTAAAATGGATGCTCCCAATAAGGAAGCAATCAATTATAGGACAGGATTTGAATTTGTTTACAAACTACTATTAGAAGCATTAGAGAATGAAGGAGTTGTACAAATAGTACCTAAAGTAGGGGAAAAGTATGATTCTAAAATTCATCATGCAGTAGAAATTATAGATACACAAGATGATAGCAAAAATAACACGGTTACAGAGACTCTTTTAAACGGTTATATGCTTAAAGATCGATTAATAAGACCTGCAACTGTAAAAGTTTTTGCAAAAAAAGAAGAAAAAGAAGAAATAGAAAACATTGAAGATTCACATGAAAATGAAGAAATGAAAAATTAAGGGGGAATTTTTATGGCAAAAGAAGTAATTATTGGCATTGACTTAGGTACTACTAATTCTGTAGTATCATATATTCAACCAGATGGAAGTTGGAAGGTAATTCCAAATCCAGAAGGTAAAAACACAACATCATCAGTTGTTGCTTTTAAATCAAATGGTGAAGAAATAGTTGGTGATGCAGCTAAAAGACAAATGATAACTAATCCTGATACAGTTAGTTCAATTAAAAGAAAAATGGGTACTAGCGAAAAGGTACATATAAGTTGTATTAATAAGGATTTTACGCCTCAAGAGATTTCAGCAAAAATAATTCAGTACATGAAGAAATATGCTGAAGAGCATTTGGGACACAAGGTTGAAAAAGCAGTAATAACAGTTCCTGCATATTTCAATGATGCTCAACGTCAGGCAACCAAAGACGCTGGCACTATAGCTGGATTGGATGTAGTAAGAATTATTAATGAACCAACAGCTGCAGCATTGGCATATGGTATGGAACATAAAAAAGATGGTAGAGTTCTAGTGTTTGATTTGGGTGGTGGAACTTTTGATGTTTCTGTTCTAGAAATAGGTGATGGAACATTTGAAGTAATATCTACAGCAGGAGACAACAGATTAGGTGGAGATGACTGGGACGAGGTTGTAATGAATTGGATTTTATCTGAAGTAAAAACACAATTTAGTGTTGACTTAAGCAAGGATAAAATGACAATGCAAAGATTGCGTGATGCAGCAGAAAAAGCAAAGATTGAATTATCTGCAAGTTTGCAAACAACAATAATGCTACCATTCTTGTCAATGAGTTCAAGTGGACCAATTAATTATGAAGGAGTCTTAACAAGGGCAAAATTCCAAGAATTAACAAGAAAATTACTGGAAAGATGTGAAACACCAGTTACTAGAGCTTTAAGTGATGCAAAATTATCATCAAGTGATATTGATGAAGTATTATTAGTTGGTGGATCAACAAGAATGCCAGCTGTTGTTGAATTGGTAAAAAAGATGCTAAATAAAGAACCAAACAAGTCAATTAACCCTGATGAGGCTGTTTCTATTGGAGCAGCTATTCAAGGTGGAGTTATCGCTGGAGATGTAAAAGATGTCTTGTTACTTGATGTTACACCTTTATCATTGGGTATTGAAACTTTAGGCGGAGTTATGACAATTTTAATTCCTAGAAATACAACTATACCTACAACAAAATCTCAAGTATTTTCTACTGCTGAGGATAATCAACCAGCTGTTGACATTGTAGTCTTCCAAGGCGAAAGACCTATGGCAAGAGATAATAAACTTTTAGGAAATTTCAAACTTGATGGAATTAAGCCAGCAAGAAGAGGAATGCCTCGTATTGAAGTAACTTTCAATATTGATGTTAATGGTATTGTTAATGTTAAGGCAAAAGATTTGGATACAAATAAAGAGCAATCAATAACCATTTCAGGTTCAAGTGGATTAAATAAAGATGAAATTGAAAAAATGGTTAAAGAAGCCGAAGAAAATAGAGAAAAAGATGAAAAGAGAAGAGAAGAAGTTGAACTTAAAAATAAAGCTGAACAATTTATTTTATCAATTGATCGTTCATTAGAAGAGGGCGGTACAAAGATAGATGAAAAGCAAAAGGAAGAAGCTTTAAAAATTAAGGATGAATTGAAAAAAGCGATGGATACAAATGATATGGAAACCTTAAGGAATAAGATTAATGAATTAGAAAAAGTTGCTGCAATGATGCAACAATATCAAAATTCACAATCAGCACAAAATACTGATGCTGGTTCAAATACAAATACTTCGGAAAATAATTCGGATTCCTCATCTCAAGATCAAGATGTCGTGGATGCTGACTTTAAAGAGAAACACTAATATTATGAATATGGGGGAGATTCCCCCATATTGCAATTATTTTAGAAAGGCGGGTTAATTATGGCACAAAAAAGAGATTTTTATGAAGTTTTAGAGATAAGCAAAAATGCAACCCAAGATGAAATAAAAAAGGCGTATAGAAAACTCGCCAAAAAATATCATCCAGATATCAATAAAGAACCTGGCGCTGAAGAGAAATTTAAAGAAATTCAAGAAGCATATGACATTCTTTCAGATGATAGCAAGAAGCAATTGTATGACCAATATGGTCACGCTGGTGTAGATCCTCAAGCAGCAGGAGCACAAGGAAGTGGCTTTGGTGGCTTTGGTGGCTTTGGAGGGTTTGGAGGATTTAATCAAGATTTTGGTGGTGTAGATTTGGGCGATATTTTCAATTCTTTTTTTGGTGGAGGGACAACAAGAAATTCTTCATCAAGAAGAGCAGGACCTACAAAAGGCTCTGATAAGTTTATGCAACTTAGAATTGATTTTATGGATTCTGTATTGGGTAAAAATACTGAGATAACAATTAATTTGGATACTATGTGTCCACATTGTCATGGTACAGGAGCTGAAAATCCAAGTGATGTTGTTACTTGTTCAAGATGTAATGGTTCTGGAACAGTAAATGCTACACAGAATACACCTTTTGGGACAATAAGAACCCAAACCACTTGTCCTGAATGTCATGGCAGTGGCAAAACAATAAAGCATAAGTGCAATGAATGCGGAGGCCAAGGTTTTGTTAGAAAAAGAACTAAGGTCGATGTTAAGATACCTGCTGGAATTGCAAGCGGACAACAATTGCGAATTTCTGGCAAAGGTGAAAGAGGTACCAGTGGTGGACCAAATGGTGATTTATATATAGAAATTATTGTGAATCCACATTCAGTATTTAAAAGAGATGGAAGAAACATTCATATAGATGTTCCAATATCTTTTACTGATGCTGCCCTTGGTTGTAAAATTGATGTTCCAACAGTTTATGGTGATGTTGAATTAAAGATTCCAGAAGGAATTCAAGATAGTCAAATTTTAAGAATCAAAGGTAAAGGGTTTAAAGACATTAGAGGTTCAGAATATGGTGACCAGTATGTTCATGTTCAAATAAAAACCCCATCTAAATTATCAAAAGATGAAAAAGATTTATATGAAAAATTAAGAGATATTGAGAAGAAAGGTTCAGAATCTATTTTTGATAAGTTCAAAAAAGCATTTAAAAAATAATAGTGTTACCTAGTAACACTTTTATAAAAAGAACAATTATTAGCACTTTTGATAAGTGAGTGCTGAAAGGAGTTGATATCATGAATCAAAATAATTATACACAAAAAGTTCAGGAGGCATTAGTTGGTGCTGTTAATTTAGCATCTACTAATAAAAATGCAGAAATAGATGTTGTACATTTGTTTAGCAACCTTTTAGGTGATGATGATAATATTTTAAGTTTATTGCTTAAAAAAATGAACATTAGTAAAGAAGAAATTGCTTCATTTACAAATGATTTTATAGAAAAGATATACAAAATTAGTGGAAATGCTGAGCCAAGAATTAGTAGAGATTTAAACATTTTAATTGCAAATTCACAAGAAATTATGAAAGAAATGGGCGATGGCTATGTAAGTGTTGAGCACTTGATTTTAGCATTATTTAATTCTTCTAATACATATGCTCGCGAATTAGTAAAAAAATATGGACTTAAAAGAGAAAAAACTTTTCAAATGATTGAAGAAATTAGAGCTGGTAATAAAGTTGAAACCGATAATCCAGAAAACAATTACGAAGTTCTTAAAAAATATGGTCGTGATTTAGTAGAAGAGGTAAAACTTGGTAAAATAGATCCAGTTATTGGTAGAGATGATGAAATACGTAGAGTAATTCAAATTCTTTCAAGAAAAACAAAAAATAATCCAATTTTAATTGGAGAGCCTGGTGTCGGTAAAACAGCCATTGTTGAAGGATTAGCATGGAGAATATTTAAAAACGATGTTCCTATTTCTTTAAAAAACAAGACGATATTTGAATTAGATGTGGCTTCACTTATAGCTGGAGCAAAATATCGTGGAGAATTTGAAGAAAGATTAAAAGCAGTTTTAAAAGAAGTTCAAAAATCTAACGGGAAAATAATTTTATTTATCGATGAAATTCATACATTAGTAGGAGCAGGTAGAACAGAAGGAGCAATGGATGCTTCAAATATATTAAAACCAATGCTTGCAAGAGGAGAACTTCATTGTGTCGGTGCAACTACCCTAGAAGAGCACAGAAAGTATATTGAAAAGGATCCAGCTCTAGAAAGAAGAATGCAAAAAGTTTATGTAAGTGAACCAACTTTGGAAGATACAATTTCCATATTAAGGGGACTTAAGGAACGTTTTGAAATTCATCATGGCGTTAAAATTCAAGATAATGCCTTAGTTGCTGCAGCCACTTTATCTAAAAGATACATAACTGATAGATTTTTGCCAGATAAGGCGATAGATTTAGTTGATGAGGCTTGTGCGTCAGTACGTATGGAAATTGACTCTATGCCTGTTGAATTGGATGAAATCACTCGTAAGATTATGCAATTAGATATTGAAATGGCCTCATTAAAAAAAGAAAATGATGACGCTTCAATCAAAAGATTGAATGATATTAAGAAAGAAAAGGAAGTTTTAGATTCTAAAAGAAATGAATTGCAAGTAAAGTGGGAAATTGAAAAACAAGATTTGCAAGAATCCAAGAATTTGAAATCGCAATTAGATAGGGCTA
>JBAXYK010000003.1:0-13979 GCA_041670825.1 Bacilli bacterium
CAAGAACTTTGTTTCCTTTTTTCAGCCTTTTTTCGACCTTTTCTCCAAACTTCTCCCCAAAGCGCTTCTCTATCTTAATATTTTCCTTTTTACTTGTCAATATGTTTAAACTAAAACACCAATAATATTGCAAGTTATTTCATTTACAATTATGTGAATTATATTTACTGTGTTATAAATATTCTATATTAGAATAAAAAATCATTTAATTATCGCATTTTACACTCAAAACTATAATTTTCACAATTTTGTGTATATATTTATTTTGTATACAAGGAAAGAGAGGCGATATCATGTCGTTTGGATCACAGTTAAGAAAAGCTCGTCAGAATAAATTGATGACCCAAGAAGGAGTTGCAAAACAAATTCCGATGAATCAATCAAATTATTCAAAAATTGAACGTGACTGCCAAGAACCAAGTCTATATCAACTTCGCCGCATTTCTGAAATATTGAAAGTAAGCACGGACTTTCTACTCGAAATCAATCAAAATCATATTGAAAAAGAGAAAAAAGATAAATTTGCAGAAGAAGTTAAAACTTTATTAAATAAGTATTTCTTCTAAGTACTTACATTATATCAGAAAAGAAATAGAATTGATTATAAGACACCACCCTTTAACGTTTATGTGAAGGGTTTTTATTTTTTTAGCAAATCACTATCTATCATAATAGTAACCGGACCATCATTTATTAACTCAACCTGCATATTTGCTCCAAAAATCCCTTTTTCCACTTTTATATCATTACATAACAAACAATTATTAAAATAATCGTACATTTCTATGGCTTCTTCATATTTTAATGCATCTTGAAATCCTGGTCTATTACCAGAAGTGTAATCGGCATATAAAGTAAATTGAGAAACAGATAGTATTGCCCCAGCAATTTCTTTTAAAGAAAGATTCATTTTATTATTATCATCTTCAAATATGCGAAGACCAATAATTTTATTTACGACCTTATCAACAATCACTTTATCATCATTTTTAGAAAATCCGACAAATAATAAATATCCTCTACCAATACTACCAACTTTTTTATTTTCTACCCTTACCTTCGCCATTGATACTCTTTGTATTAATACTCTCATTATTTTTTGTCCCTCTTTCTCTCATTTATATTATCATAATAAATATAACATTATTTGACATTTAATTTATATAAATATGTTGTATAATTTAAAAGGAGTTGATAATATGAACCAGCCACTATCATACAGAATGCGACCAGATAGCATTGATAATTTTTTTGGTCAAGAACACTTATTTAAAGAAAACAGTTTGATAAATAAGATAATAAAGGAGAAAAAATTAGTATCTTTGATATTATTTGGTCCACCAGGAGTTGGCAAAACATCCTTGGCAACAATAATATGTAATAATATAGATGTTCAATATAGATTTTTGAATGCTACGACTTGCACAAGAAAAGATATGGAAGAAATTTTATTAGATGCTAATATGTATGGACAGATAGTTTTAATTCTTGATGAGGTTCATAGACTCAACAAAGATAAACAAGATTTTTTCTTGCCACATATAGAAAGTGGATTGATTAGTTTAATTGGAATGACAACTGCAAATCCATACCATTATATAAACCCTGCAATTAGATCGCGTTGCAATCTGATTGAACTCTATCAGCTTTCAACCAAAAACATTATTGAAGCATTAAATTATGCAATAAAGTCTCCAAAAGGACTAAATAACGAATATAAAGTAGAAGATGAAGCAATTAAAATAATTGCGAAATTATCGGGAGGCGACATTAGGTTTGCAATGAATCAATTAGAAATTGCTACAATTTCATGTACTAATAAGATTATTAGTGTAGAAGATGTTAAAACAAACACAAAAGTACCTCAATATTTAATTGATAATGATGAGGATGGTCATTATGATGCTGTAAGTGCTCTACAAAAATCCATAAGAGGCAGCGACGTTAATGCCAGTTTATATTATCTTGCAAGATTAATTGCCGCCAATGATATTGCTTCTATTGAGCGTCGTCTTAGTGTAACTGCATATGAGGATGTTGGATTAGCCAATCCAAGCGCAGTAGATAGAACAATAAAAGCCATTGAGACAGCAAAAATGCTTGGTTTTCCAGAAGGAGCGATACCATTAGGATTTGCTGTAGTTGATCTCGCACTTTCTCCAAAATCTAAAAGTTCTTGTAATGCAGTTCAAGAAGCAATTAAAAGTGTTGAAGAAAATGTTTTTCCAGTTCCAAAGTATTTAAGATTAACTCCTCATGGTCTAAAATCAGAGGAAAAATATCCTTATGATAGACCTGATTTATGGGATAAAATCCAGTATCTTCCAGAAGAAATTAAAGAAATTGAGTTTTTTGAGGGAAATTCAAATAGCAAATATGAAAGAGCGCTTGTTGAAAATTATATGAAATTAAAAATTAATCAAAGAAGCGCTGATATTGCATCTCTCAAAAAGAAATATAACAAAAAAGGCTAACACAGCCTTTTTTATATATCCAAATTTTTCAACATTCTTCTAACAAGTGGCAATAAAGCAAAAGATATAAAAATTGATATCACAAGTGTTATTGTATCACTCAGCAACGAAGCCAGTGCAGCATAGAAACTAGAAATAAAAACAGCTTCATATACATAATACATTAAAGCACATACAATAGCTCCAAAAAGCATTGCTGTAATTATACGTAAGGAATTATTTGATTTATACGCAAGTTTATTTACTATATATGCCATCAAAAATCTTGATATAAATGTTACTGGTGCCCAAATTGTATAACCATTTAATAAATCGAATAAAGTTAATCCTATTGCACCACTTAATGAATATTCCTTATCCATAGTTAAAGCAATCAGAAATATAAAAATATTTCCAAAATGGATTAGACCTCCCGTTGATGGGAAAACTGGGATATTTATAAATGTGGTTGTAACAAATATTAAAGCACTTAACATTGCTGTAATAACTATTTTTTTGATACTCAAAACCGACACTATCCTTTCAATTATTAATAAATAATATCATAGACAATAGGAATAGAGTCAACTTTTTCTTTCTTTAAATGAAAAGACTTTATAATGTTTTCTATTTCATTAGTATATTCACTATGATTAGTATGAAGAATTGCTATAACATCGCCAACTTTTACATAATCTCCACATTTTTTCTTTATTATTATACCTGCTTGATAATCTATTTTATCTTCTTTTTTCTCGCGTCCCGCTCCTAGATTCATAGCAACAATACCAATGTTTTCAGTGTCTATCTTAGCAATATATCCAGCAAATGATGATTTGACTTCAATTACATTTTTTGCAACCCCAAACTTGGAAACATCATTGATATAACTCAAATCACCTTTTTGATATCTGACAAAATCTTCAAAAACCTTGAAGGCTTTACCATTTTGCAAATTATTCTTCAATAATTCTATAGCATCTTTTTGATTATTAACAATCTTTGCTTGCATAAGCATTACACTACCTGCTTGTAGACATAGTTCAACAAGATCTTCTGGACCATTACCTTTTAGTGTTTCAATAGCCTCTTTAACTTCCAAAATATTTCCGACAGCATTTCCTAATGGTTGATCCATGTTAGTAAGAAGTGCTCTAGTATCTTTTTTCATATGGTGTCCTATTTTTACCATTGCTGTTGCTAGCGTTTTTGCTTCTTTTAAATTTTTACAAAAAGCTCCAGACCCAAATTTCACATCTAAGCATATTGCATCACTCCCAGTAGCCAATTTTTTTGACATTATTGATGAAGCTATTAGTGGAACTGATTGCACTGTTCCTGTGACATCACGAAGCGCATAAAGCTTTTTATCTGCTGGGACGAGATTCGAGCTTTGCCCAACAATTGCTATACCAATCTCGTTAACTTGTTTAATAAAATTATCACGACTTTCCTCTACTTGAAATCCCGGAATTGACTCAAGTTTATCCAATGTTCCACCTGTATGTCCTAACCCTCTTCCTGACATTTTTGCGACCTTTGCTCCACAAGAAGCAACAAGTGGTCCTAATACTAAGGAAGTCTTATCACCAACACCCCCTGTAGAGTGCTTATCAACTTTTACTCCAATAATAGAACTCAAATCTATTACATCACCACTATTCATCATAGCAAATGTCAAATCCGCAACTTCTTGACTTGACATTCCGTTAAACACTATTGCCATTAGCAAGGCACTAACTTGATAATCGGGGATTATTCCTTTAACATAACCGTCAATAAAATAAGTTATTTCCTCTTTAAGTAATTCTTCATTATTTCTTTTTTTTAATATGATATCTGTCATTTGCATTTTTATCACCTGCACGTTAATTATACTATCATTTGTGTTATAATAAAAGCGGTGAATAAAATGGATTTTAAAGAACACATTACAAACTTGCTCGGTAAAGAAAAATATAATAAATTAGTCTTTTCACTTGAAGATAAACCTTTTTCGGCCATTCATATTAATACCAATAAATTTAGCATTGATAGTGAGGCATATAAAATATTTACCAGTAAAATGAAAAAGCATCCTTTTGTAAAGAATGCTTATTATATTAATGAGAAAATGGGGAATCATCCCTACCATATTGCAGGTGGTTTTTATATACAAGAGCCAAGTGCTATGCTTGTTGGAGAAATTATTCCTATAGAAAAAGATGATTTAGTTGTTGATATCTGTGCTGCGCCAGGAGGTAAATCTTCGCATATTGCAAATAAGTTATCAGAAAATGGACTCTTAATTTCAAATGAAATAAACTATCCTCGAACAAAAATATTGAGCGAAAACATTGAAAGACAAGGAATAAAAAATTGTATTATTACCAATGAAGATATTGATACACTTATAAATACATACTCTGGAATTTTTGATAAAGTAATATTAGATGCTCCGTGCTCTGGAGAAGGAATGTTTAGAAAAAACGATTTAGTAAAGAATGATTGGTCATATGATAAAGTTTTAAAATGTGCAACAATCCAAAAAGACCTGATTTTAAAATCATATAAACTGCTTAAGCATAATGGAATTATGATATATTCAACATGTACTTTTTCAAAAGAAGAAAATGAAGATATAGTAAATTATTTGCTTGGAAAAACTAATGCTTCTCTTATAAATATAGAACCATTTAAAAACCTCTCTAGAGGAATTGATATGCCTGAAGCTCTTAGAATATTCCCTTTTGATTTTGAAGGAGAAGGACATTTTGTAGCATTGATAAAATGCAATGATTATAACGAAGAAATCAAAAAAAATTATGCAAGCAAAAAAATAAATCAACAAGTTTTAAAACTGTTAGATTCATTTTGCCAAGATAACTTAACATATAAATTTGATTCAAAAAGAATATACATAAAAAATGATGATATTTATTATTTGCCCCCCAAGATAATTGGCTTTGAAAATTTAAGACATTTGCGAGTTGGTCAACACATTGGAAAAATTTTAAAAAATAGAATTGAACCTAGTCATGGGTTTGCTATGTCTTCAAAAAAAGAAGATTTCCAAAGATTTATAAATTTAACTTTTCACGATGAATTAATGTTATCAAAATTTATACATGGCGAGACTTTGAATGTTGACTTAGAAAATGGGTACTGTCTTATTCTTATTGATGGGATGAGTATTGGATATGGGAAAGTTGTAAATAACATCTTAAAAAATTTATTTCCTAAAGGATTAAGAAAATAGAAACCACTACTTGGTTTCTATTTTTTATTACTATGAACTTTAATAATCTCTTTTTCAATATCATCGTGCATGCGTTTAACTAAGTCAAAATTTGAAACATTTTTATAGTCCTCATAAGAAATTGGTTTTAAAAATGTAACATAAACATCGTTAACTAATTGCTTATTTTTTATATCAAGACAATTATAATAACCATCTAATGCTACAGGAACAATTGTAGCACCACTATTATATATTGGCTTTAAACCTCCAGGTTTAAATTCATTTAGACTTCTATCACGATTTTTTGAACGAGTTCCTTCTAGGAATATTAGTAAATCAATATTATTATTTAGAAGATCTGTAGCTTCTTTGATAGTTTTATAAGATGCCTTCAAATTCTCACGATCTAGGTATAATGCTCCCATTATGGCTGAAATCTTTCCAATAAAAGGCATCCTTTTTGTTTCGATTTTCGCTACGGGGCAAGCTTTTTGATTGACAAGTGATAAAATCAAAGGGTCTAAATATGATTGATGATTGGGACAAAAAACGACTTTCCCAGTTTCTGGAACATTTTCAATTCCTTTTACAATATAATTAATTTTAAAGGATTTTTCTAGTTTTTTGAATAAACCAAGAATGTAATTATATCTTTTATCAAAAGGTATTTTTTTTCTATTAATATAGTAGTAAAGAATCTTTGGATAACTAAAAAGAAGGTATAGTCCAAATGTGAAAATAACTCTTATATACTTAAGCATAATGTTTATTTCCTCCTATAATAATAGACATCAAAATCATCATGTTTTTCTATATTATAAACTTTAAAGGAATTCTCAAATTCTGGGAAATAGATATTCCCATCATAATCTCCTTTAATGTATGATACTACCAACTCTGAGGTATATGGCAAGAATAATTTGTAAACTTGAGCTCCTCCAATTACAAATAAAACTTCTTCACTTTTCTCATATTTTGACACCATTGCATTAAAATCATGACAAACCTTCACTTTATCACTATGAGGATCATAGTCTTGAATTAAAGTTAAAACAATATTTTCACGATTTGGGAGTGGTCTTCCAAGTGATTCATATGTTTTTTCTCCCATGATAACTGTATGATTCAAAGTTGTTTTTTTAAAATGGCTCAAATCACTTTTTATATTCCAAGGTAAACTATTGTTTTTACCAATCAATCTATTCTTTCCTAAAGCGACAATAATTTTAATCATTATACACTCACCTCTCCTTTAATAGCTGGATATGGATCATAATCTACTATTTCAAAATCTTCAACTTTAAAATCTACTATACTATTAACATGCCTTTTTATTTTTAATACAGGCAATTTTCTAGGAACTCTTTGCAATTGAGTGTTTATTTGCTCAAGATGGTTTTGGTAAATATGAACATCACCAAAAGTATGGATAAATTCACCAACACCATAGCCACATACATCTGCTAGCATAATTAGTAATGCCGAATATGAAGCAATATTAAATGGTACTCCTAAGAACAAATCTGCACTCCTTTGATATAATTGACAAGATAATTTTTTACCATCACCAGAAACATAAAATTGAATAAATGCATGACATGGAGGAAGAGCCATCTCAGGAATTTCTTTAGGATTCCAAGCACTTATTATATGTCTTCTCGAAAAAGGATCTTCCTTTAATCCTTTTTCCAAATCTAGAAGTTGATCAACGCCAAAAAAATTCCGCCATTGTTTCCCATATACTGGTCCTAAATCACCATATTTATTTGAAAAATCTATATCATCATCTATTTTTTGAATAAACTCTTCCATAGTTTCTCCATTATAATCTTGAGACTTTTTATATTTTTCAAATGGCCATTCATTCCAAATTCTAATCTTTTGTTTCACAAGTGGCCTAATATTTGTACTGCCACTTATAAACCACAACAGCTCACCAATTATTGCTTTAAAATAAACTTTTTTCGTTGTTAAAAGAGGAAAACCTTCACTTAAATCAATCCGAAATTGATACCCAAAAGTCGAGATAGTTCCAGTACCTGTTCTATCCTTTTTTATAGTTCCTTTTTCCAAAACATATTTACAAAGATCCAAATACTGCTTCACACTACTCCTCCTTAAAAACTCCTCTAGATAATCTAGTTATAAAATTTACTTTTTCACCAACTACTACAAGTTCATCTTTTATATTTTCTAAACGCCCCGTTATTTGCAAGAACTGCCCTGGATGATAGTACTGATTAATGGAATCAGCAATACCTTTCCATAAAGTACATTTTATTAATTCTTCTTTTACACTTCCATCAATTTCTCGAAAATCTTTCTCTACAGCAAGAATCAAGTAATACTGATTCTCATTTTTAAATACCTTTACTACTTTACCAAATAAAGCAACGATATTTAACATAATATCCTCCATAGTTATGACATATATATATTATACATTAAGGATAATATATATGCGACGAAAAATACATTTTTATTCTTCTATTACAATGAACGCCGCAACATAATTACCATCATGTGAAATTGATACATGAGCCTTGTTATCACTTATTACTAATCCCAATTCTTTATCATTCAATATCTCAACATCATGATAACCTAAACTTTTATTCTTACTTGCTTTATAATATGCCTCTTTAGCACAAAATCTTCCTGCCAAATATTCAACTTTACGCAAATCGTTTAATTCACTATATTGAAAAAATTCTTTTTCGCTCAATATTTTTTTGACAAATTTTTCTTCTTTTGAAAGAAATCTCCTTATCAATGAAATATCTACTCCAATTCCTTTAATCATTTTGGACTTCCTCCTGAGGATTAATGATGAAGGTAGCTTTCGATGCTATTTTAAACTGCTCACTAACATATTTTATATCATCTATTGATACAGACTTTATAATATCTATTTCATCTAATAAATCCATTTCATTTATATAACCATCGATATAACTAATTGCATAATCTAGTGGACTTTCTAATTTTTTCAATGAAATTCCTACATATAAATTCTTGATTCTCTCAATTGAATCTTTATTACCATAAACATCAAATTTTGCTATGGCATTTTCAATTTCTTCCTTATATTTTTCAGAATTTAGGACTTCACTTAGCAATATTGAGAAATTACAGTTTCTTTTGTTTTCATGCAAAAATTGAATTGGTGAAGTTATAATGTTTTCTTTATATAATCTTTCATGTAACTCTGAACTTTCTGAAAATAAACAATTCATATAAATTGAATAGGCAATAATTATCTTATTTCTAGAAAAATTATCTTTAGTTTCTTTTAACTTTGGAAATTTGTATCCTAAAGCAACAATTTTAGTTGAAATAGGCATTTCTATTTCTTTATAGTCTGCAACTACTTTGTTTGGTTCAATATAATCGTAGTCTTTAAATGTTGCAACTTTTTCAAATTGCTTGTTTTCTTGGTTGTTTTCTATAACTTTTTCAATGGATTTCGGATCTACATTTCCAACTATTACTAATACCATATTACTTGGGTGATAAAAAGTTTTATGACAAATCTCTAAATCTAAAAGTGTAGTACTTCTTACATCATTTGGAGAACCACCTATATCTAATTTAATTGGATTATATTCATACATGCACTCCAAGATTCCTCTAATAGCTCTTGATTCAGGATTATCTTCATACATGCTAAGTTCTTCAATAATTATGTTTTTCTCTTTTTCCACACTTTGAGGAGTAATATTTAACTCCTGAACAAAATCTAAAAGTAAGTTTACATTCTCTTCCACTCTATCTGAAGTCAAAAAATAGTAAGCTGTTTTATCATATGTTGTGAAAGCATTAGAAATTGCTCCAATTGCCGAAAAAAGATCAAAAACTTGTCCTTTCTTATTATCAAACAACCTATGTTCCAAGAAATGAGCAATTCCAGGTTTTACATTTATATTACCGCTTTTATATTCTATGTTCCCATTTGAATACAAAGATCCAAACTTAGTGGCAATAATTCCACCACACTTAGTGTATCCCTTTTTAGGAATAACAAAAACTTTCAAACCATTTGATAAAACCATACTATAAACATTTTCATTTAAACTTTCATAGTCTTTCTTTATCATTTGGATTCCCCCTCGCCTTGCTTTAAACAATATTCGAGCATAATATATGCTTCTTTTGCTACTTTAATAACATCTTTTGCATCTACTTTACTTATATTCTCATAGTATTCATCTAAACTATATTTCTTATTATAAAGGGTATTACTTGAAAGAAAATCTATCGTATTACTAGCACTATCAAAATTACCTTTTATTGTCGATAGATACAGTTTGCGATTAAGTTCCAATTCTTCAATTGTAAAGTTACCATTTTGGATATCCTTTAACTGCTTATTTATTAGTTCTACTGTCTTTTTATAATTTGAATAATCAATTCCTGAAGATACAATTATGCACCCACTACTTGCAATGTAATTTGAGGAAATACTATAGCAAAGGCTATTTTCTTCTCTAACATATTTAAAAAGTTTGGAAAGAGGTGTTCCTCCAAATATAGCATTAAAAAGAATTCCGGCAAAAAAGTCACCACTTTCTCTAGTAATAGGAAAATGGATCACTTGAATTAATTGTGACTGGTTAAAATTACGTTGCTCTTGTATCTTTTGGTAGTCTAATCTAGAAATTTGGTCTTCAGAAAATATTTCTTTGCTATTTACTGAATTATCTGGAAAATATTTCTTTACTAATTCTACTATTCTCTCATCAGCAAAATCTCCAACGGCATAAATCTCAATGCTTCTACAAATTATCTTTTTATATTGTTTATAAACATCTTCATTTTTCAATTTTTTAATATCATTTATTGAGCCAGATGAAGATATTTTTATTGGATGAATAGTTTTTAGATGTGACAAGGCCTTTTCCAAAGAATATACTTCTTTCTCATTCTTTCTAGAAAGCAAAGAATAATATTTCCTGTTTTTGACATTTATAAAAGTCTGCTCATCAAAAATATTGTTTTCAATAAAAGGATTATAAATAATATCATTTATGAAACTAAAAATTTTATCAAAAAAGCAATCATCTTCGTATACATATTTTGGATTAACAAAATTAACACGTACTCCAAAAATATTAACTCTTCCAACATTACTAATATATGCATCAATATCTGTACCATATAACTCTTCTTTTTTGACTGACAATTCCTTTAGCGTTTTATAAGTTTTAGAACTCTCATTCAAAATAGAGGCTAAGACAGATAAAGCTGTAGCCTCTTTTTTTATTGCTTTACCCTTAAATAAAATTTTAAGTGTAACGGTTTTAAATTTTTTAGTATGTATTAAATTAAGTTTAATATTCTCACTTATTTTTACTTGTTTAATATCCATTAAATTACCTCCAAGAAAATTATTGATTTAAAAAAGCTCTAATTGAATCACAATATACTTCGCGAGGTTTAGAACCATTTGGAGGACCAACAAATCCTTCTTCTTCTAAACGATCAATAATTCTTGCTGCCTTAGGAAATCCTATTGTAAATTTCCTTTGCAAATATGAAACACTAACTGAATTTTGTGATTGCAAAAATTCAAGTATTTGCTTGTAAAACTCATCTGCTGAGCTATCAGAAAAACCTTCACCACGAAAACTCATTTGTTCTGAAGAGGCATTTGGTTCAAGATTCATAAATTCTTGATCATATTCTGGTGAACCTTGTCTACAAATAAATTCCACAATGCGATCAATTTCTTCATCCTTTACAAAAGCCCCTTGAACTCTTTGCATTGGAGAATAACCTTGTATATTAGCAAACATATCTCCTTTACCAAGAAGCTCTTCGGCTCCACCTTCATCTAGTATTGTACGTGAGTCAATTTGCGAAGCTACCGCAAAAGCAATTCTTGATGGTATATTCGCTTTTATAACACCAGTTATTACATCTACTGATGGTCTTTGAGTAGCAACTATCATATGAATTCCAACTGCTCTAGCTAATTGAGTTATTCTCCTAATGCTTTCTTCAACAGCACCCTGAGCAATTAGCATTAAATCAGCTAATTCATCAACAATTACTACTAAATATGGCAACTTCTCTTCATTTAAATCATCTGCAGAAGAATTAAATAATTCAATATTCTTCTTTCCACACTTTTCGAATAACTCATATCTTTTTTCCATAAGTTCAACAACTTTTCCCAAAGCAACTGCAGCTTTTTTTGAATCAGTTATGACAGGACAAATTAAATGAGGTAAATTAGCATAGGCACTCATTTCTACTCTTTTTGGATCAATAATCATTAATTTTACTTCATCAGGCGTTGCCCTCATTAATAAAGAAACAATTATTGTATTCATGCAAACAGATTTACCAGCTCCTGTTGCACCAGCAATTAGCAGATGTGGCGTTTTATTAATTTCAAAAACTATTGTTTGACCAGTAACATCTTTTCCTATAGCTGCTAAAAGTTTTTCATCTTTTTTAGAAAAAGGAATATCGCTGATAACTTCTTTAAATGACACATTACTTCTAACCACATTAGGAATTTCTATTCCCACATATGATTTGCCAGGTATTGGAGTCAAAATATTTATTTTTTCAGCAGAAACTGCCATCATTATATCGTTTTTTATCTGATTAAATTGACTTACTTTAACATCACTATCTACATCTATTTCAAATCTTGTAAATGATGGTGCTGTTATAAAATTAATAACTCGGGCCTTTATACCTAAACTTTGAAATTTATTATTTAACCTTATCACATTTAATTGTGCGGCTTCTTTATTTTTTGTAACATCATTCATTATTGGCTCATCTAACAAATTCATCCCTGGCAAATGATAATTTTTTCTTTTAGATTTCTTTGCTACACTTTCAGAATTGTTATGAGTAATATTCTCATCAAGCTCATTCTCAATAATAGGATTATTAACTTGAACATCGGGAACTTTTTCAATACTCTCACTAGTTTTTCTTTCGTTAACATTGATGTTATTACCTATTTTTTCTTCTCCATTATAAAAATCATCGATAACTTCAACCACTTTTTCTTTGTTGGCAATCTTTTTATCAATATTTTGTGAAGAAGCAAAAACGCCACCTTGAGTATTATCATACTTTTTCGTAATATCATAAGGATCTTTCGAATTTACAGCTTCCTTAGTTTCATTTGTTTGATAATTATCTTCAATAACATTATCCTTAAAAATATTGAAGTTTTTACCTGTGCTTTTAAGAGCATTTGTGTTTTGAATATCTATATCTTTTGAAATTGAATCATTATTTAAATCTATTGGATTATCTTTAAAAATATTAAATGCTGATTTTGAACCAGAGTTTTTAACCTCTCGTGGAGGGACATAATTCTTTTTGTAAAAAGAATTCTCTGGGTGAACTGGTTCTTCCTCTTCAACCTTGATACCAGTAGAATATTTCCTTAATTCCTCTTTTTCATCCAAGAAAACATTCTTATCACTATCAAAAAATTGACTAAATTGTCTCTCACGCATTTCCTTTTTCTTTTTTTCTTTTGCCATATAATCATCTTTGCGATGAATTATTTTTTCTCCAACATAATATACAATTGGCTTTAAAACTAAGAAAGCCATTAATATTAACCCTATCAAATAAATAAATCTAGTAATACTAGTTCCTACAAGACTGGTGAACATCGAGAAGAAGAAGAAACCAATCATTCCTCCACCTATTTTAGAAGTTAAAATAGAATTATAATCGCTTTGTAAAGAAGAAAATCTAGTGCCATACTCTTTAAAAACTGACCTAAATTCTAAAGAATAATCGCTCAAAGCAATCAATCCAAAAAATACTATTAAAATAAACGCTAAAATTGTAATATTAAATTTAATTTTTATGAATCTTCTTTTAATCATAAAAATTAAACCTAATGATAATAATATCAAAAAAAACAAAGGATATAATAACCCAAAAAGATATATAAAAATATAAGAAAAAATTCTCCCAATATTTATTAGTGGCTCAACAAAAGCTATCAATGAGACTAGAACCATCGCTAATCCAACTAAAAATGCTCTAGTAGAATCACTTACAAGGAGTCTTTCTTTATTTATACCTGAATTTATTTTATTGTTTTTTGGCATTCTTATCACCTATTTAATATTATAAAACATTAGAATAAATTAAAAAAGTCAAAACTGACTTTTTTAATAATATTATACTTCTACTATAACGGGCAAAACCATTGGATCTTTACCCGTTGCTTTACGTACGAAGAAATTAATTTTATCTCTTATTTTTACTTTTGTTTCATCAAATTTTATATTTCCAGATTCCAAAGCCTCAAGAAC
>JBAXYK010000004.1:0-13371 GCA_041670825.1 Bacilli bacterium
AGAAGGTATGGTTGCTTTATTCATGAATGGTTTTGTTAAGATATTAGGATTTAAGCATCAAACTGATCCATTAATAAGAAAAATAGTTGAAAAAGAGGAAGGCATTAGATGATGCTTCCTCTTTTTATTACTTATATAAATCTTTGTATTTCATGCCAGTAACTTCTTCGCATATGGCTTTAGTTTTAGCATCAACATCTTCTTTGCTTCCATTGTTTTTTAGTCTATCAATTTCTTTTTGCATAATATCAAATGTTTTTGGATTAAGAGGATACTTGAAAGTAAAGTATAGTGCAATCAGTAATAATATTGTTGGACAAAGTGAATAGAATAACTTTATTCCCATAGCAGTTTTTGCAGTTTGAATAATCTCTTCATTGGGATTACTGGCTATTTGATAACCAATTATATCAATATATATTCCTGTTAAAAATAGAGCTACTGCCTGTGATATTTGTCTTATAAAAGTCATAAAACCTGAGTATATGCCTTCTCTTCTTTTAGAGGAGATTAATTCTTCTACATCCATAGTTTCTGGCAAAATTCCCCATGGAGTTACAGCAACACCACTCGCGCCGATTCCCATTAGTAAACTAGCGGTGTACATAAAGTAAATTGAACTATTAGGTTTTATTAGTAACATAATAATAAGTGTTCCAGCCCATAACAAAATCCCAGTAATTAAGGAAGTCTTTTTTCCTTTTTTTGATGATATCTTTATAAAAAGAGGAACCGATAATATCTGGGCAATAATAAATATTCCCAAAAATATTGTGTAAGAGCCTCTCATATTTAAATAATCTTTTATAAAATAAATATTAATTGCCATGAAAGTATCTATAGCAGTATAAGAAGCAATATATATTCCTAACAATAGTCTATATGACTTGTTTTTAAATACAATTTTTGCATTTTTCCACCAAGATTTTAAAAAGTAATCATTTTCTTTTAAAGGAATAATTGGTGGTTCCTCTTTTACATCTTTTGTTCCTAAAAAAACGAATATCCAAGGTATAGCATAAAAAATACCAAAAATTATTCCCATTCCAAACCAGCCATTTTGAGCATCTGCAAATAATTTTATTATTATCATAGGAACTACTCCAGCAATTAGATTTGAAACATTAGAAAAAATTGCTCTGACTCCTACCAATTTGTTTCGTTCAGTATAACTTTTTGTCATTTCTGCTAAAAGAGCATGATATGGAACCATAGTCATGGAGAAGGAAGTTGCAAAAAGCATATAAGCTAGAGTATAGTAAATTACTTTTACCCAAAGAGCAGAATTTAATGGTACCCATAGCATTGCAAAACAAGCAGAGATATGAAATATTCCAGCTAGAAAAAATACTCTTCTTTTTCCATATTTTGATTTTGTTTTATCAGAAAGATTACCAATAAATGGGTCAATTACAGCATCCCATATTTTACCAATTAAAAGCATAGAGCCAGCAATGGTACCCGATATAAGAGCTGAATCAGTTAGAAAATTTAGGAAAAGCAAACCAATTAGAGTAAAAGCTCCTCCCCCAAATATATCACCTGATGCGTAAGAAATAATGCTCTTTGTAGAAAGTTTATTGTCTTTATCCATGAATAATCCCTCCCATATAAATAGTATATTATATGACAAAGTTAAATTGTAAAAAATGAGAAAAATTTAATATCAATCAGTTAATTATTCAATTTTCACTTCTATAAAAACACTATGAAATATGAATATAAAAAGTTATAATGTTAATGTGTCTTTGAAAGAGTGGAGAAAGTAATGATTTTTGTTTATATTTTACTTTGTGCATTATTTATAACAATATTATTTTTTGGAGTTTTTAGTTATATCATTTTTTCTTCCTCATTAAAAAGAAAAGAAACTTTATCAATCAAATTAAATGATGATTTTAAAAACAATGATAAAGATAGTCTTGAGTACCTATTTGATAAAGAATATCAAAATGTTTTTATTAAAGCACAAGATGAAACAAGACTTCATGGAATGTATATAAAAAGTCCAAATAAAACATCAAATATAGTAATAATTGCTCATCGCTATAGAGCAGATGCCACTTCATTAGGACTTATAGCAAAGACTTATATTGAAAAAGATTTTGATGTCCTACTTATTGATTTAAGGGCACATGGATTAAGTGGCGGAAAGTATTGTGGAATGGGTGCTCTTGAGAAAAATGATATTCAAGAGTGGGTTAAATACGTAAATGATAGATTCATGAATAAATGTAATATTATTCTTCATGGTATATCCTTAGGGGCCGCTTGTTGTTTAGGAAGTTTGTATAAAAACGACAATGAATCTGTTAAAATGGTTTTTGCGGATAGTACTTTTACAAAAGTATATGATATATATGTTCGTGTTGGAACCAAAAGATATGGAAAGATTCTTGCAGCAATATTGATGATATTTGTTGGCATATTGACGAAACTCATTGCAAAGTTTTCTTTAAGGAAGATATCAACTATGGAATGGATTAAAGAATCAAAAATACCTATTATGTTTATTATTGGTAGCGAAGATAAAATGATTAATCAAGAAAAATTTCTAGTATTATATGATGGTTATAAAGGTCCCAAGGAATTAAAAGTTATAGAAGGAGCTCATCACGCTTTGGGACATTATGTAGATAAAGAAGAATATAAACGTTTCGTAAATGGAGCTCTTGCGAAATACTTTAAAAATTAGGAGGCATGACATATGGAAGAATATGATGTAATCGTTGTTGGCTCAGGACCGATGGGAATATTTACTTGTTATGAACTTTCACTTAGAGATCCAAAATTAAAGATATTATTAGTAGATAAAGGTCATGATATCTATCACCGTAGGTGTGCAATTTTGGAGAAAAAAATTGCTGTTTGCCCTTCTCATCCAAATGGAGAGTTTGGATGTTTTCCTGCTTGTTCCATAACCTGTGGATTTGGCGGAGCTGGAGCTTATTCGGATGGCAAATTTAATATTACAGATGAGTTTGGAGGATGGTTAAATGATTTTCTTCCAAATAGTCAAGTAATAAATCTTATTAAATACGTTGATCAAATCAATATTAAGCATGGAGCAACTCTAGAAATCACTAATCCATATACTGACAAGGTAAAGGAAATTGAGCGTAGAGGTTATGCTGTAGGATTGAAATTATTAAGAGCTAATGTGAGACATTTAGGGACAGAAGAAAACCTGAAGATTATGAAAAACATATATGAATATTTAAAAGATAAAGTACAATATCGTTTTTTAACAACGATTGAAGATATTATTGTAGAAAACGGACAAGTAAAAGGTGTTGTAACAAACAAAAAAGAAGAAATAAGAAGTAAATATGTTGTAATAGGACCAGGCAGAGATGGTTCCAAGTGGTTAGAAGCTCTTTTAAGAAAAAATAAAGTCAATTTAATAAATAATCAAGTTGATATAGGAGTAAGAGTAGAAACCAATAATGTTGTCATGGAAGAAATAAATGAATCATTATATGAGGGTAAATTCATATACAATACAAGTGTTGGGACTAAAGTTAGGACATTTTGTTCTAATCCATCAGGACATGTAGTTATTGAAAATCAAGCAGGAATAATGATGGCAAATGGTCATGCATATCGTGATCTAAAATATGGCAGCAATAACACTAATTTTGCTGTTTTAGTTTCACATGTCTTTAGTGAACCTTTTGATGAACCAAATCAATTTGCTCAAGATGTTGCAAAATTGGCTAATAAATTAACTCATGGGTCTATCATAGTTCAAAAATTTGGAGATATTATTCGTGGTAGAAGAACTACAGAAAAAAGATTAAGTGAAGGTTTTGTGTCTCCAACCCTTGAAGAAGCAATACCAGGAGATTTGGGATTAGTTTTACCATACAATACAATGAAATCAATAATTGAAATGATTCAAGCTCTAGACCATGTTACACCAGGAATTGCGAGCGAGCACACGTTGTTATATGGAGTAGAAGCAAAATTTTATAGTGCTAGACCAGAAACAGATAGCAATTTTGAAACGAAAATAAAGAATTTATTTGTTGGTGGTGATGGTGCTGGAGTAACAAGAGGATTAGCTCAAGCAGGTGCCAATGGAGTGGCTGTAGCTAGAAGAATTTTGGAAAAAGAAGGTAAGATAGTATGATAATTGATAGCAGTATAAAAGAGTTTATTTCTTGCCTAAAAAGTGATGCACCAGCTCCAGGAGGAGGAAGTGTTGCTGCGGTTGTTAGTTCAATGGCAATATCACTTACATTGATGGCAACAAGAATCTCAATTAAAAGGAAGAGTTTCAATGAGTATGATGAAGACATTAAAAGTCAAATTCACCAAAAAATAGATAGATTAGAAGAATTACTACTTATTAGTTATGATTTAGCAGATAAAGATATTGCAACCTTCTCTAATTATATGAGCATTTCTAAAACAAAAGATCGTGCTAAAATTGAAGAAGCAACTAAAGAGTGTTTTGCTGTTCCTTATGAGCTATCAGGTCTTTGTCTTTTATGCTCTAAAGAGATATTTTATTTAAAGCCATATATAGTAGATTCAATTATCAGCGATTTAAATATGAGCTTAGTATTGCTGTCTAGTTGTCTAAAATCTTGTCTAATAAATATGAAAATAAATCTCAAGTATTTAGATGATTCTGAAATTGTAGATAGATATTTAGCACAAGAAGAACAAATAAAAGAATTTGAAAAGCAAAAAGATATTATTTTAGGTGGCAATTAAAGATTTGGAGATGATTTTATGGTAAAAATACTAGATGGTAAAAAATTATCAATAATCCTAAAAGAGGAATTAAAAGAAAAATTTAGCAGAATTAAAGCACAACTTAGATTAGCAATAATAATGCCAATATGTGATGATGCTTCAATGGCTTACTTAAATTCTAGAGAAAGATTATGTAAAGAATTTGGTATTGAGTTATTGGTATATAAGTTTGATGGAAGTGAAACAACCAAAGAACTTGTAGATTTAGTTGAAAAATTAAATATGGATAATTCTATTCAGGGAATAATGATTGATAGGCCATTTCCTAAACAAGTTAACGAAGATAAAGTATATGAGGTGCTTGATTATCACAAAGATATAGATGGGTGTTCTTTAATAAGTTGCGGCAAATTATTTCAAAATCAAAATTGTCTTGTTTCTTCAACTGCAGTGGGCGTAATGACTTTGCTTAAGCATTATAATATTAATTTAGTGGGGAAAAATGTTGTCATAGTGAATAGAAGTAAAATAGTGGGAATTCCACTTATGCATTTACTTTTAAAAGAGAATAGTACTGTTACAATTTGTCACTCTAAAACCCAAGACCTTGCTTCAATATGTTCAAAGGCAGATATAGTAATTACAGCAATAGGTAAAGCAAAATATTTTACAAAGGAATATGTAAATCCCAATACAATAATTATTGATGTTGGAATTAACTATGATGAAAATAACAAAATATGTGGCGATGTTGACCAAGAAGTTTATGAAATAGTAGATAGTTACTCACCAGTTCCTGGTGGTGTTGGTCCAGTTACAAACATAGCATTACTCTTGAATTTACTTAAGACTTTTGAAATTTAATAAGGAGGTATTTAAAAATGTTAGAAAATTTGAAGGAGCTTTTTACTAACTTTAGTTTAGATAATCCAATTATTGATAAAACAATTAAATTAGTGATTTTAATTGTAGTCATGATAATATGTTATATTTTGATAAATTATATAGCCAAAAAAACAATAGAAATAAATCAAAAAAGAAGAGGTATTCAAGGGATAAAAAGAGCCGAGACACTTTCGAAATTAACAAAATCTGTTGTTCGCTATGTGTCCATTCCAATATTTATCATATTTGCACTACCAATATTTGGTGTTGAGCCTGCCTCTGTTTTTGCTAGTGCAGGACTTATAGGAGTTATAGTAGGATTTGCTTTTCAAGATTTATTAAAAGATATAGTAGCAGGTTTTTTCATTATTTTTGAAAGAACATATGAAGTTGATGACTATGTTAAAATCAATAATTACTCAGGAGTCATCTTAAGCTTAGGCATTAAAACTACAGTTATTAGAAACTATAATGGAGAAATATATACAATGAATAATCGTGATGTGGGGAATGTTACAAATTATTCTAAAGCTCCATATTCAATTGTTGTTTGTGCACTTCCTATAGCATATGATACTGACTTAAAAAAGTTTAAGGAAATATTAGATTCTTCCTTTGTAGATATTGAAAAGAAGTTTCCAGTTATAATGGAAAAACCATCAATAAAAGGAATAACATCTTTTGACAATAGTTCTCTTAAATTTGAAATCCATATTATGGTAAAAAGTATGGAACAATTTCAATTTAAAAGAGATTTTGATCAATATCTTTTAGAAATATGTAACGCTAATAAGATAAAAATTCCATACCAAACCATTACAATTACAAAGGAGTAGTATTTAATATGGAAAAAATTAAGTATGATCTCAATGATATTGTTGAAATGAAAAAAGAGCACCCTTGCTCTACTAGGAGCAAAACATGGCAAATAATAAGAATGGGTGCAGATATCAAGATAAGGTGTATGGGATGTGGAAGTGTTGTGATGCTTACTAGATATTCATTTGAGAAAAACCTTAAAAAAGTTATTGATAAAGGAAAGGAGTAATGTACTCCTTTTTTAATACAAAAATGAGATTTAAATGCCTTTTATAACAATATAATTATATTAGGTGAATATATGCTTAGATTAAATAATGTTTGCAAAAGTTATAATGGTTTTAAAGTTATAAATAATATAAGTATAGAATTTCCAATCAAAGGATTATATGCAATTTTAGGTGAATCCGGATGTGGGAAAACGACTCTTTTTAATATTATTGCAGCACTTGATACACCAACTAGTGGGAATGTTTTGTTTGGGGATATAAATATAACAAAGTTAGATGATAAAACTAGATCTTCATATAGAAAAAATATATGTACCATAATTTATCAAAACAATTATTTGTGTCCTTATTTAAATGGTGAAGAAAATATTGAAATGGCTAATAAAATTAAAAACACTGAGCACAAACTCAATGATTATGCTGAGAAATTGGGGGTGATGCATTGCCTAAGTAAATTGCCAAAATGTATGTCAGGAGGAGAACAACAAAGAGTTTCACTTATAAGATCTCTTTTGTGTAATAATCCCGTGATACTTGCTGATGAACCTACAGGATCTTTGGATTCTATTAATAGTCATGTGGTAATGGATATTTTAAAAAATGAATCAAAGAATAAATTAGTTATAATTGTCACACACGATATGGAGCTTGCAAGTAAATATGCTGATAAAATTCTTCATTTAGAAAAAGGAGTTATAAAAGAGAAGGTCATTGCAAAAGAAATTAAATATTCTCAAAATGGCCTTTTTGATTATCGAAATATTTCATTTCGTAATTTGTTTTTTTGGTCATTCAAATCATTTATTAATAGAAAAAATAGATATATTCCAATAATTTTTTGCTATGTGATTTGCATTACTTTTTTGTTCCTTGTTCTTGGAGGCAAGACAGGAGTAAGTAATTATTTGACCACATTAATTGAAAAGAGATTTGACTATGAATACATTAATATTTATACAATAAAAGAAAATCATTTGGATAGTATTGATGAGAACTTGCTAGATTTAATTCAAAAATATGATGGAGATGTTGAAGTTGCAGTTAGTTTTGATAATTATATAAGTCAATTTTTAAAAATAGAAGGATTGGACGAAAAAGAATATTACGAGCTAAAAGTAGTAAATATGAATGATAATAAGATAGTAATAAATGATTTATTATCTAAAAAACTAAAATTAAGTAAAGTCATAATTAATGGTGAAATAATTATCCCATATGTCAGTGGCAATAAATTGATTTCTGAAAGGAAGTTTATTTCTATTAATTCAAAAATAGATGCTGTAATTGAAGAAGGTGAATTATATAACACTCCCAAACTATATTTAAGTAGAGATTTTATTAATGAAGTTTTCGGGGATATAAAAATGGATTTAATTGCTAATGAACTATCACTTGAAGCTTTAACTATTAGAGAGTATTTTTACGAATATCCAGAATTTTGTAATATGCCACTTCAAATTGTTATTAAAAATAAAAAAATTAAAGCCAAACTATATGATGAATTATTGGCCATAGAAAATACTTACCCACAATATTCTTTATCTACCCAAACCAAGAATTACAATATCGTCGAAACCGGTGATGAAATGCTAAGAACAACATTTAAGGATATTATTGATATGGGACAAATAGTAATCATTATGCTTATCTTGTTTCTAGTGTTTATTATAACTAGCATTATTTCTTTAATGTTATATTATTCATCAAAAGAAAGAAGCAAAGAATTTGCATTAATTAGAACATTTGGTGGAAGCAAAATAGATATTAGCAAATTGATTCTGTTTGAATCCTTTTATATATCTTTTTTTGTGCTAATCATATCAATATTTGTATCATATATATTGAGTTATATGACTTATTTAAATAGTTCAAGTATTTTGAATATTAACAATCTATTTAATATATTCCAATTTCGTTTCATAGATGTTGTAACAATAATCCTAATTTGTTTTTCTGTCACATTTTTTTCCTCCTTTTCCTCAATACTAAAAACTTATAAGGCAAATATATTTGGGATATTCAAAGATTGAATTAATAAATATATGTAAATCATATAAATATGAGGAGAAGGAATCATATATTTTAAAAAACATTAGTATCAGTTTTTCTGTTGGAAAGATATATGCGATAGTAGGCAAATCAGGTAGTGGGAAAACTAGTTTATTAAATATAATTGGATGCATTGATACAAGCTATAAAGGTATTTATAGATATAATGGGGAATCAATAAACAAAAGAAACATTAATCAATATAGAAATAAAAGAATCTCATATTCTACTCAAAATCCAGTACTTTTTAGCAATTTGAATATATCGCAAAATATTAATTTGCCACTAGTTTTGGATAACAAGAAAATTACAAATAGAGTTTTAGAAAATAAAACGCTAAAATACAACATGTTTTTTAAGTTGAAAGAAAAAATAAAAAATCTTTCTTATGGTCAAAAACAAAGGATAGATTTTATAAGAAATATTGAACTCTCTAAAAAGATAATTATTCTAGATGAAACACTATCTGGAATAGATGTTGAAAATAAGAATATTATTGGAAGTGAATTGCAGAAAATAAAGGCAAATAAAATTGTAATAATTGTTACTCATGATTCAGATTTTATAAAAAAATATGCTGATGAAGTTTTTGAAATAAAGGATGGCAAAATTTATGATAATAATAAAATTATCAGTAATAAATATTATAAAGGAATTAAAACTAATTTTAAAAAACAGAAGCCATCCTTAAAAATAATTGCAAGCATTGCATTATCTTTTTTTAAAGCCAATATAAAAAGAATTATTACATATGTTTCTTTATTATCTACAGCATTTACTGGTCTGATTCTCATATTTCTATTAAGTCAAACATTTACAATGTATTTCAATAGAATTGTTGATGGTGAGTATATTAAGGATATCTATAGTATATCTACAAAAAATAGCAATATATATTTTTTGAATGATAATTCATCAATAGTAGAAAGTGGTTCCAAAATTTATTTAACTATTAAGGGAATAAAAGTAGATATTTCTGAAAAAGTTAATTATTATAGTATTTCTAAAGAAACGATATCACCAAATTCAATGATTGTATTAATAAATTCTGATTATCTAAGAACTCTTACTGATCATAATATAGAATACATAAATGAATATTTGAATTCTAATATATATAATATAACTCTTGAATGTGGAGATAGGAAAATACAGATTAGATTATCAAGTTTAAAACTTGATAATAGCATTGATAATTTTAGTTTTAGTAATTCTGACAATAATTGGAATGTTCATATATTTAAACAACTTATTAGTGTTGAAGATGAGTATACTATAAAACCATGCCAAAGGTTTTTAAACAAAAAAGAATTGGATGAGTATATCATTGATAATTCTACTTTTTTAGAAAATATAGAATATGATATCTATGATAATTGTTTAGTTACAAATTTGGAAAGTGTTAATAAGTTTATAAAAAGTGATATAAAATATTTAGTTGAAAAATATGGAGGAACAAATATTATCCCATGTTCTATCAAGCAAGGGATATATTGTAATGAGTTAACGGGAGAAATAAAAATTTATATTGATTATAAAGATGAGATGTATGAGATTAATTATAAGTTAGCTCTTAAAGAAGACGAGATTTCATTAGGCAAAATATCTAGCAATCTAAAAGAACTTTTAAAAGAAAATTATTTTACTTTATCTGGTAGCAATTATTCTATAGATGTCGGTAATTTGGATATTTTTGAAAGCCAAAGTAATGAAATTATAGTATATAAAAATATATTGATAATGGAAAAATTTATTGATGAACTAGATACAAATTTTGTTTTTATACATTCTAACAACAATAGTATAAAAGAAGAAACAAAATTTAATGTTGCAAATATTTATGATAATATAAAAAAACCCATCGATAGCCTTTTGAAAATAGTGACAAATATTCTTTTTATTTTTTTCCTAGTGAGCTTACTGATTTGTTTTATTGGTCTAGTGACTATTGAATTTTTAGATATTAATGATAAGAAAAGACAAATTGGTTATTTGCAGAGTTTAGGATGGGGAGATTTAAATATATATAAAATAATTCAGTTTGAGAATATCTTGAAGTCTACTTTCTCATCATGTTTAATCATAGGCTTGCTGTTCTTAGCAAAGTTTAATATTGAAACTATATTTTTAAATTTTTTAAAAGAAGAAATAATTATTAGCATATTTGGTTACCAAATTCTTATTATAGTCACTTTGATTTTTTCAATAAACTTTATTGCTGCCCTGATTCCTTTTTTAAGAGTTATAAAAACATCTCCACTTGATAACCTTAATAGTTAAGTCTATATTATTATTATATGTCAATTAATATTGAATTTTGAGGTGAGATGGTGAAGGTATTAATTTTAACTGCAACAGCTGGATCTGGTCATAATGCAGCAGCAAAATCTTTGGATAAGTATTATAAAGACAACTATAAAGATGTAGATTCTTTAGTAATAGATATTTTTAAGCCAGATCATAGAATAATTGCTTTTGTAATTAATGAATTGCACTTTTTTTTGCTAAAAATTTTTCCTTCATTAATGAGATTATCTTATAGATTAAATGATAAAAAGAAGATTAATTATAAAATAAATGTAGCAAAAACAACAGGGTTAAGGGCAAAAAGAAGAATACAAAGGATTATTAAAGAATTTAAGCCAGATGCTATAGTTTCTACGCACCCCTTTGCTTTAGGATTAGTTTCCTATTTAAAAGAAAAAGAAACCATAGATTGCAAAACATATTATGTTGTTACAGATTATTGTCTTCTTCCTGATAGTGAAAATGCATATAATATGGACAAGGTTTTTACATCATGTAAGGAAATAAATAATGATTTAGTTAAAAAAGGAGTTCCTAAAAAAATATTATTATCTACTGGGATACCTGTAGATGATAAATATGAGAACTACAAGGAAGAATTAATAGATTATGATGAGATTGAAGTAAATCCAGATTTATTTACTATACTATTAATGAATGGTGGTCAGGGAATTGGGCACAATTATGAGATAATTAAAGAATTAGGAGAATTGAAAAAAGAAATTCAAATTATTTCTATAAATGGATCCAATAGAAAAGCCAAAAACAACATAGATAAGTACATTAGGAAAAATCAAGATTTAAAAGTTAAGATAATAAATAAGGGATTTAGTGATAATATTTTTCAGTATATGCAAGTTAGTGATTTATATATTGGGAAAGCCGGTGGCATATCCACCACAGAATGTATAAAAATTGGGTTGCCAATATTAATACCAGAGAAGCCACCATTTCACGAAATATATAACGTAGATTTTTTAGTAAAAAATGGTTATGCTATTTACATCAAAAGCATGAAGAATCTTAAAAAAGATATTGAAGGTTTTTTAAGAAATAAAAAAATATTAGAGGATATAAAAGTTGCACAATCAAAGTTTGAATATCATGATAGTGCAAAGAAGATTTGTAGTTATATTTATAAAAATAGTGCTGAATAACAGCACTATTTTAATTTATCTATTTCTTTTGCAGCCCAATGAGGATTAGCTATAACAGCACGTGCAACTCCAATTAGATCAGCAACATTATTATCTATAAAACTTGAACAATTTTCTAAAGTCTTAAATCCGCCAGTTAAAACAACAGGAACTGAAGAGGCTCTTTTGATTATTTCTGAAAATGGAGCAAAATATCCTTCAACATTTTCTTTTCCTGGGATAACATATCCCCCTAATCCGCCAGAAACGCTAAGCATATGTATTCCTAGTTTGCAAAGATTAGGAATTATTTTTGCAACTTCTTCTGCACCAATTCCCCCTTCAACTATATCTGTTCCTACTATTCTTACAGATATTATGAAGTCTTTACTAACTCTTTTCTTGACAGCTTTTGTTACTTCCATAAGTAGTCTAGCTCTATTTTCAAGATTACCACCATACTCATCTGTGCGCTTGTTTGTTTTAGGTGATAGGAATTGGTTTAACAAATAACCATGGCAACAATGGATTTCTACCCCATCAAATCCACTTTCTTGGACTCTATATGCTGCTTCAGCAAAAGAATCTATAACTTCTTTTATATCATTTTTTGACATAGATACTGAATCTTTTCCAAAGCGATCGTTATGTATTGCTGAAGCAGAATAAGCAATATCATTCTTTGTAGCTTCTTCAACAAACATTGCAGCACCGCAATGATTAATTTGCACAAGTGCAGGAGTATCATTTTCATGTATTACATTTGCAAGTTTTTTTAATGAAGGAATATCACTATCTTTACTTACTGATAATTGTACTCTTCTATTCCTACCTTTAATATTTACATAACTATGTTCAATCACAACAAGTCCAAAGGATTTGTCTATAGTTCTATCACGATAATACTCTAGAGTTTTATCGGTAATATTACCCGTTAAATCACACATATATGTAGCGGCAGGAGCAAAAACTAGTCTATTCCTTAAGGTTAAGTTATTTATTTTGATAGTTTTAAGAACTGATTTCATTATTATACCTCTTTTCTTTATGTATTTTAATTATACATTATTAGTCAATATTTGTTCATAGTTTAATGTTAAAAAAGACTTTTATGATTAAGAATTTAACCCAAAATAAAAAATTGTATTTTGAAAAAAGTATGCTATAATGTGGATGTATCGTGTAAACGATGCAAATTAAACGAAAGGTAAAAAGGTTATTCTAATGAAAGGCACAATCAA
>JBAXYK010000005.1:0-13243 GCA_041670825.1 Bacilli bacterium
AAAAAAGCACTGACAAAAAAATGGTCGGCCTTTTATGTGGTTGCAAAAATGAGTGTCTGTAATTTTAACAATAATGAGTGTGAAGAGCTCAGAATTTATAATTCTTGGGAAATGTATTGGAGGCAATAATATGATTTCACCAGATATTATCAGAGGCTTCATTGACATAATGCTTCTACATCTTCTTAATAATAAAGATTCATATGGATATGAACTTAGCAAGAGCATAAAAGAAAAAAGCGGAGAACAATATGAAATAAAAGAAACGACTCTTTACTCGGCGCTAGATAGATTAGAGACAAGTGGATATATAAAAAGTTATGTTAAGCAATCGGAACACTTTCAAAAAAGAGTTTATTACAAAATAACAGATCAAGGAAAAAGTTACTTTAAAGAAAAGAAAATAGAATGGAGGTTAATAAAAAATGTCATTAATAAATTCACAGAAAAAAATGATTAAAAAAATAATTTACGAAAAAATTGGTGCATTCCCAAAAACAAAAAAAAATAAGAAGTATATTGAAATCTTAGTCGAAAACTCACTTGAAAAATATAATGACTTTATTAACAATAACATCCCAATAGATGAGGCAATAGAGAAAGTAAGAAGAGAAATCGGTGATTTCCCAAGCGATTTTTTCATTATTCCTAAGAATGAAAAAAAATACAATTCATTACTTTTAATTGAAATATTATCTTTTCTTGCTTTTCTTTTATTATGGATAATATCTTCATCTAAAAACGATGAACAACTTCCTTTTATGATTGCAAGGGCATGGAGACAAGGTTTTTGGATTCCTTTATTTATATTGGTTGGAGGACTTCTAACAACGAATATTTTGACTAGGAAAATAGAAATATATGGGAAAATTAAAAAGAAAGCAATTCTTTCATTTTGTGTGATTTTTGGTCTAATAATTGTATATAATGTAATAGGCTATTTAATATATCTAAGCATTTTTATACCTTTACCATTATATAATGGAAACATTATATGGTTAATTGTAACGGATTTTTTATTTATTTACTATGTATCTTGCTATTTTTTTGGATTCTTAATAGCTTATTTTTTATAACTAAAATTAAAAAGCTGTAATTAAACAGCTTTTTTAAATTCTTCAATTTGTTTTTTCAAAAATTTTTCGATTGATAATTCAAATCCAAATTCTTTTTTTAATACCATATAGTTATCATAATGTTTTATCTTATCATTATTTGGACTTTTAATTGCTCTTATTAATAAATTCTTAGGAGTATGTTCTGTATCAATGAACTCTAGAATTTGCGTTTTGTACCCTACAACTTCTAAGATCTCTAAACGAACTTGATCAGTTATAAGACTCGATAATTTTTCTTTAATTATTCCTTGGCTTAACATTGGCAAAAGATGCTCACTTTTTATTTGATAATTTAATTCGTGTTGACAACAAGGAACACTTAAAATAACCTTGCTATTCCACCCTACTGCTTTAGCGATTGCTGCATCAGTAGCAGTGTCGCAAGCATGAAGCGTTATAACCATGTCAATATCATCTTTAGAATCATATTCTTCAATATTTCCTACCATGAACTTTAAATTTTCCATTTTACTATTTTTTGCTATTTTATTGCAAAAATCAATTACATCTTTTTTCAAATCCAAACCAATAATTTCAATATCATATTTTAACATATCGTGTAAATAATAATATGTGGCAAAAGTTAGATAGGATTTCCCACAGCCAAAATCTACTATTCTTATTTTTTTATCTTTGTTTAGATATTGAATTACATCTTGTATAAACTCCAAATAACGATTTATTTGACGAAATTTATTATATTTATTTTTCAATACCTTTCCTTCATAGTTCATTACACCAAGTTCTACAAAAAATGATATTGGATCTCCTTCTTTCAAAATATAATTTTTTTGTCTATTATGAGATAAATCTATCTCACACTTTGAAGGAGATTTTTTTAATATTTGTAAATCTTGTTTATTAATAAACACTTGATAATCTTGATCAAGAGTATTAATAAGAACCTGCTTATAATTCCCTTTAATTTCCGCGATAATCTTATTCACAAAATCATCTTTTTTTACATTTAAATGTTTAACTTTATTTTGAGTATAATAAGCAAATTGGTAAGTAAGTATTTGATTAGTTTTAAAAGGAGTAATTACAACTTTAGTTACTTCACTTTTTTTATCTATTTGTCCACTAATAACTATTTTAATTATCTCATCTTGAATAGATAGATTTTCAAGAAGCGATTCTAATTCTTTATACTCAATCATTTTAGCCAATACTTCCTTCCATATCTAACTTTAACAATTGATTTAATTCAACGGCATATTCCATTGGTAACTCTCTTGAAAATGGTTCAATAAATCCCATAACTATCATTTGAGTAGCACTTTCTTTAGTTAATCCTCTTGACATTAAATAAAATAGTTGTTCTTCAGAAACTTTTGAAACAGTAGCTTCATGTTCTATTTGTGAAGAATCATTACTTACAATATTAGTAGGAATTGTATCACTTGAAGAGGTATCATCAAGGAGTAAAGTATCACATTCTACATGTGATTTAGAATTTATCGCTTCTTTAGCAATTTTTACTAGTCCACGATAATTTACGACTCCACCATCATGAGCAATTGATTTAGAAATAATGACACTTGAAGTATTAGGAGCCAAATGAATCATCTTTGCTCCAGCATCTTGATATTGTCCTTTTTTGGCTGTAGCAATTGAGATACAAGACCCTCTAGCACCATCACCTGCCAAAATACAGCTTGGGTATTTCATATTTAATTGTGATCCAATATTACCATCTACCCACTCCATCATGCCATTTTCTTCAACATATGCTCTTTTGGTAACTAAATTAACAATATTATTAGACCAATTTTGGACTGTTGAATAGCGACATGTAGCCCCTTTTTTAACGATAATTTCCACTACTGCAGCATGCAGTGATTCTTTTGAATAAACTGGTGCTGTACACCCTTCAACATAATGTAATGAAGCTCCTTCATCTACAATAATTAATGTTCTTTCAAATTGTCCCATTCTTTCTGAGTTTATTCTAAAATAAGATTGTAAAGGCTTATCTAAAACTACTCCTTTGGGAACATATATAAAACTCCCTCCTGACCAAACTGAACCATTTAGTGAGGAAAATTTATTGTCATCATATTTTACTACTGTATTAAAATATTTTTTGAATAATTCAGGATATTTTTGTAATGCAGTATCCGTGTCTGTAAAAATAACTCCTTTTTCATCAACTTCTTTTAACATATTGTGATAAACTGCTTCTGATTCATATTGAGTTGTTACTCCTGCTAAAAATTTATGTTCAGCTTCAGGAATACCTAGTTTATTGAAAGTATCTTTTATTTCTTGAGGAACATCTTCCCAACTACTTGCAGTATTTTCACTTGTACGAATAAAATAAGTGTAATCATCATAATTTAAAAAATCTAGTTTTGGCCCAAACTTTGGATCTGGTGTAGACTTAAAATAGTGGTAACTATTCAATCTAAAGTCTAGCATCCACTCTGGCTCTTTCTTTTTGGCAGATATTTGTTTAATAATATCTTCATTTAAACCTTTTTCTGTTTTAAAAATAGAAACATCACCATCATTAAAACCATATTTATAGGGTTCATTAGCCTTTATTTTGTTTATTTCATCTTTCACTACATGAACCTCCTTACTTTTTTTCTATTTCTTCTAATACTTGCTTTAGTCCATTCCAACCTATTGTTGCACATTTTATTCTGCTTGCTTGTTTATGAGTATTTTTAAATACTACCGCTTCTTCAAGTAAGTTTTCATCATAGGCTTTTTCAAAAATCATATTTTCATAATTTTCAATTATTTTTTCTGCTTCATTTATTGTTTTGTTTTTAACTAATTCAGTCATTATTGAGGTAGAAGCAGTAGAAATTGTACAAGCTACACCATCAAAACAAATATCTTTAATAATTCCATTTTCAATTAAAACTTGGACATAAATATCATCAATACATGAGGCGGAATCCATATGTATAGTAATGTATCTATCATCATTTACTTTCCTTTTATTACGAGGATATTCATAATGGTCCATTATTATCTCTCGCATTAAAGAAGGATCATTTAAAGAAGGCATCGAGAAATTCCTCTCCTTTTTTAGCAACCTCAACAAAGTAATCTATTTCTTGCTTAGTATTATAAAATCCTATACTACAACGTACAGTTGCTACAGTATGTAGATAATCCATAAGTATCTTAGCACAATGTTGACCTGCTCTTACACAAATCCCATAAGAGTTAAAGTGCGTTGCTGCATCTTGGGCAAAAACATTTTTTAAATTAAATGTAATTATTCCTGATTCAGAATGCTCATTATAAATAGTTATCCCAGGGACTTCAGCTTTTAGTCTTTTTATTGCATATTCTTTCATTTCTATCTCATATTTATGAATGTTATCAAGACCAATACTTTCTAGATACGTGATTGCTGCTCCAAGTCCTATTGCTCCTTCAACATTTGGCGTTCCTGCTTCAAACTTAAGTGGTGGTTTTACAAGTAGATAATCTCCACAAGTATCAAATCTAGTATTTGTTCCTCCACCTATCATTAATGGGTTTAATTTATCCAAAAGTTCATATTTACCATATAAAACTCCAACTCCTGTTGGACCACACATTTTGTGACCAGCAAAAGAATAAAAATCACAGTCAATATCTTTAACATCTATTTTTATATGCGGAGCACTTTGAGCTCCATCAATTGCTACAATTATCCCTTTTTCGTGGGCATATTTACATATTGCTTTTACATCTACTATAAAACCCAAAACATTAGTAACATGAGCAATTGATATAACCTTAGTTTTAGGTGTTATAACTTTTTTCAAGTTTTCAAGAGTACATCTTCCCTCTTCATCAAGAGGTATATAATTTACTTCTATTCCTCTTTCTTCTTTTACCTTAAACCAGGGTAGAACATTGGAAGCATGTTCTGCTTGAGTTAATAATACTTCATCACCTTTTTTAAGTGTTTCACCAAGTGCATATGCAACTGTATTTAAAGCTGCTGAAGCGCCTGCTGTAAATATTACTTCTTCATGTTTTGCATTGATAAACTTCGCAATAATCTCGCGAGCATTTTCATACTCTTTTTTAGAGCGTTGAGCTAGTTCATAATCTTCCCCATGAGGATTACCAGTGTATTCAAAGTAATATTCATCAATTTTTTCTTTAACACATAATGGCTTAAACATAGTTGCTGCATTATCCAAATATACTAGTGGGTGACCTTGAATAATATGCTCCCTACTTAGCATTGGAAAATCTTTTCTAATCTTTTCAACATCAAGCATTTTCAAACACTTTCCTTTCCAATAATTCCTTAATATCATTTTTTGTTTTTTCATCTTCAATTTTTGCTATTACCGGCTGAATATGACCCAATATAACAGCCTTTTTTGCTTCATTTACAGAAAGTCCTCTTGATGACAAATAGAATAATATTTCTTCATCAATTGTTCCAACCGCACTTGCATGACTTGCTTCAACATCATTTTCATCTATAAATAAATACGGTTCGGAAACTGCTGTTGCTTTTTTATCAAAAACAATCATTGTGCTTTTTTGTCTAGCAATAGATTTTTTAGCACCATTTAGAATTCTACCTGTTCCTGTAAACTTCAAAATGCCATTACTAACCACCACTCCATAATTATTTATTATGCCTTTAGTGTATTCTTCATTATTTGATATTTCAATGGAAACTCTTTTATCATCATTACAGTTAGCCATAACGGCACTAACAAAATTACTGGAAGCTCCTTTACTTATTAAATCAATCTTGCACTTTAATTCACTAGAACAATTAGCAAGATCTATATATGAAATATTATATTCACTGTTTTCCAAAACCTTGGCATTAATACTATAATTTGAATTGTTTTTTGAATCCAAAAAAATAATTTGATGGTCCAAAAAGGCTCCATCTTCAACTCTAATATTCATTTTTACTTTCTGGAAAGTTTTGCTTTTTTCATGAATTTCAATTAATTTTATTTTTATTCTAGATTTAACATTAATATTCAACACCTTATCTAATGATTCTATTGATGTTAAAACAATCACTTTATCGCTAGAATTTAAAAAATTCAAATCCAAATGATTGGTAGAATTATTTATAGAAAAACTCTCCTGATTTGTAACAGGTTTTAATAAATCTATCTTCATTTTTCGTCCTTCTTTATAGCAACTTTTCGGCCACAAGAAGCAAGAACTGCTTGCCTTTTTTCTTCTTTTTTAAATTCAATTCCTAATTCTTTTTGGACCCACTCATATCCTTCAGAATCAATCTTATCAATGATTTCTTGACCACCAGATTTTACTATCTTCCCATCTATAATTACATGAACATGAGTTGGTCTAACAAGTTTATACATTTTTGCATAATGTGACACTATAACACAGCCAAAATCCGGACCTTGCATTTTATTCAAGACATTACCGACCAAGTTTAAAGCATCTACATCAAGACCAGAATCAAGTTCATCTAAAAGAACTATTTGAGGTTTCAACATCATTATTTGTAATAACTCATTTCTCTTTTTTTCTCCGCCAGAAAAGCCTTCATTGATTGAACGATGAACCATATCTAAATCAAATCCAACTTCCTTAGTGGCAATCTCTAATTCTTTTATGAATTTATATAAAGAAACTGGCTTTTCATTTTTAGCATTTATAGCACTTCTCATAAAATCGCTCATTGTAACTCCTGTGATTTCTTGAGGATATTGCATTGCTAGAAATAGTCCTTTTTTTGCTCTTTCATTTACTTCGGCTTCTGTGATATTTTCATCATTAAAAATAATTTTCCCTTCAGTAATCTGATATTTTGGATGTCCCATTATTGCGTTTAACAAAGTGGATTTACCATTACCATTTGGTCCCATTAAGGCGTGAACTTCTCCGCTATTTATTACTAAATTTATTCCTTTTAATATTTCTACTTCACCAACACTTACATGAAGATTATTTATCTCTAATCTAGACATACAATCACTCCCTACAACTACTTATTCTATAAAAATTTACCTAAAAACTCAAACGATATAATAATTTTTTTACATCATTTTTTATACCAGTAAAATATATTAGTCTTTTTTTGCTTTTTTAGTTGAGTTTTTAAACTTTTTTCTTTGTGAAGGTTATGTGAATAAAGACAAATATTTATTGAAATAAATATATGATTAGTATAAAATTAAATACGTATCATATCAAAAGGAGGAATACTATGAAGAAAAAGTCTCTTTCAATTTTATTGTTGACTGCATCTCTTCTAGCAGCAGGTTGTAGTTCAAGCGATGTAAGTCCAGTAGTTGAAGACGGAAAGTATGTTTTATTTAGTATCAATGGTACCAATTATTATGCTGATGATATTTTAGGAACAAACAGCAATAAATTCGATTTAAGTTTTCTTGATACTGTTGCTGGAATTAAAGCAACGTATACAGAAATTGAAAATGCCATTATACAAGCAGCAATGCCTGTTACAACAACAATACAAAACTCTGCTGATTTAGCCTACGAAACCTGGGAAGATAGCGTTGAAAGTTTAGCAACTGAATACAGCATCTCAATTCGTGAAGCAAGGGCTTATCAATTAGAAAGCGAAGGCTATGAAACTGTTGATGAAAAGAAAGCTGCTCTTCTACTTGCAGAACAAAAAACAGCTTTAGAAAAATCTTATAAGAAAAATAAGATAGAACCTAGTTTAACTAGTTTATCTGGTGATACACCACTTGAAAAATATGTAACAAATGCTGTACCTATGATTGTTAACCACATTCTTGTAACAATATCTGATAGCAGTGATATTTATACAAAGGCAGCTATCACATCTGATGAAGCAGATAAACTTGGAACAATATGCAATCGTTTAGCTCTATCCAAGAAATCTTCAAATAAGTTTTCTTTAGTAGCTTACGATTCTGATGATGGCAGTTACACTTATGGTGGTGCCCTAGGAATCATGGATACATATACTTCATATGTTAGTGAATTTAAATTAGGAGTATATGTTGCTGAAACAGCACTTAACAAAGATATTGCAAATTATCGTTATGCTGCTTTAGGTATCGATAGTGGAGTTGAAGATGCATTATTTGGAAATGATGGAGTTTATGCAAATTATAATGTTAATAAAGTTAGTGTTAATGAAGTTTGTAGTGCTCTAGTAAGTCAAAGTACAGATAAGGGAGAACAATCTTCAAGCACAACAGAAGATGTTCAAAAATATCCAAGAAACATATTATTTAATAAGTATTTCAATACTCCTGCTGTTCAATTCTTGACATATACCGATGGTGCTAGTGAAACTGCTTATCCATTAAGTGATCGTAGTGTTAATAGTCAAGGAATTGTAACTGATGAAGCTGGAAACCCAATTATAGTAGCTCGTTCTACTTATGGAATTCATTTCATAACAGTTAGTTATTCTTCTTTAGATAATCAAGAATTAGATAATGTTAAATACTTCAGTTATTTATCAAGCAGTTCAGATATTGACTCAACAAACAATTATGTTAAAAGTACAGTTGATATTGGTTATGACACTTTGAGTGATGCTCAAGATGCTAGAAAAACAGCTGTTGAAACAAAGGTATTAAATTATCTTCAAGGTGGATTCGTATCAATATCATCAAATTCTGATTTCTTATCTTATGAAATGTTTAAAACTTATTTGAATTCAACTGGTGTAGAAATTCCTAATGAAAAGATTAAGAATTCTGTTCTAGAATATATTGAAAATCGTTATAGTGGATTAAATGAAACAATTGTTGCCTATGAAAATTCAAATTGGTATGACTACATTAACAAACTAACATATGATAGCTCAATGAGAGCAGAAATTTATAAATAAGGGGGAATATGAAAATGAAAAAAGTAAACAAATTAATCCCTTTAATTCTTAGTGTTGCAGTTATAACTGGATGTAGTAGTAAATCTATTGAAGTTTCTAATGGTAGCGAAAATCTTGTTGATACCACCAAAACTGGTGTAACAAATACTACATATCAAGAATTGTATGACAAACTATATGCATCAACTGGAACAACTGTTGCAACTGATGAAATCGTTTATCAAATAGGACTTGATTTATTTGAAAAGTCTGGTCGTTCACAAGATGAATGGGATGAAAGAGTAAGATTAGCATTCAATGACTTCTTTAATTCTACATATATGTATGGAGAAAAATTTGATGAAAGAATGTTAGCAGCTTCTTTAAGAACTCAAGGATATAATATTTCTTGTTCTACAGGAACATTCCTTGGAACAAAAGCAGATCTTGTTGATTACAATAATCTACAATCATCATTAAGATGCGATTATAGTGATTATATTACTCGCTATCTAAATCGTTCTATTGCAAAAGATTTCTTATATGAAGAATATATTTTGTCACAAAAATCAGTTTATTTTACTAATAAGATGATTCGTGAAGTTGAATACTTCTACTTCAATCCACTTACTTACAATGTCTCAGAAAAATTCGTAGATTCATTTGGAAACGCTGTTAAGAATTTGGGTTCATCTTCTTTTGAAGATTTAGTTTTAGGGACAAATGGTCTACAAGATCAATGGGAAGCACAAAAACTTGATGAGTTAGAACAAGATTTTGCATTAATTGATTACACAAAATCTAGTTCAAAATATGCTGACTTATATAAAGACATATTTGATTTATCTGCTCATACTGACGAAGTTAAATCTGAATTAAGTTCTGAGATAAAAGAATATTCTAATTCTGGAGTTCAATCAATATTTACAGGTTATGAACTAAAGAAACTTGCTTTACAAAATATTATTTATTATTACAGTAAAGTTGGTACAAATGAAGGTTCAACATTAATTGCTTCTGATTTGGATACAAAAATATTTAAAGAAGAAAGCGCAATGTTAAAGAATTCAAATGGATTCTTACTAGCACAAAGTGGTAGTGATGAGGTTGTAATTAAAGGTTCTGATTCTCAATATTACATTATAAAAGTTAACATTATCAATGCTAACTCCTCTATTGAAGATAAAAGAAAAGGAGCAAAAGCTCTCGCAAAAAATACTTCAAATACTAAAGGTGCTATCGCCTATTATCTAGAACAATATAATGTTAAAGTACATGAACAATCATTGTATGAATACATTGATACTACTTACGACTTCGAAGCAAAATAATTATTAAAAGGAAGCTCATGCTTCCTTTTTTAAAAAGAGGTGAAATAATTTATGGATAATTGTATTTTTTGTAAAATTGTTAACAAGGAAATACCAGCTAAAATAATATATGAAGATAATGATATTATTTCTTTTCTAGATATTTCTCAAGCCACGAAAGGACATTGCTTAGTAGTGTTAAAAAAGCATTTCTCGGATATTACAAGTACTGATGATGAGTTATTAGCTAAAGCAATTGTAATTGCTAAAAAAATTGCCATTAAGCAATTAAAAAATCTTGAAGGAATTATTGGTGTTAATATTATTAATAATACTTTAGAGGGCGCTGGACAAACCATAATGCACACACACATACATGTTATTCCTCGTTATAAAGATGATGAATTAGATATTGTTTTCCCAAACAACTTTGGGAAAAATAGTGATGAACAATTGAATTCATTAGTTAAGAAACTTAAAATATAAGTAATATAAAAGGAGCGATTATCGCTCCTTTTTTACTTTACAAATGATAGGCCTCAGCAACATCAACAACAAATACAGTAGCTCCTCCTACAGGAACTTCCATACTTTGTGTTGAAAACATTCCCATCTCTCCCGCACCAATTATTGGTACAACTTCTTTTCGTGATTTACAATTATTTTCAATTATTTTCAACGCTTCTGGAACTCTTTCGTTGTTGACTCCAATTAGCAATGTTGTATTACCAACTTTTAAAAATCCACCACTTGTTGCTAGCTTTGTAACAGAAAATTTGCTTTTAATCAAAGCATTGACTACAGAATTTGTATCTTCACTTGAAACAATAGCAAACATTAATTTCATTATAATCACCTCGTTATACTATGATTATTATAACATATAATACCATCGTTTTAAATTTTTTTGTTCTAGATGGTGCGTGTTATATTATTATACCATCTAACTTTTCTATATATGAAAGCTGCCACAAAGAATCTTAAAATTTCAATAAATCTTTCAACAACAAATACAAATACAACAAACAATGGAGCTAAATTTAAAGATATCATCATTTGATAAAAGAAAGAGCCTTCAACAAATGCACTTGGATTTATATAAACAATATAAATTATAAGAGGTAATTTAATAAAGTAATAAACTAGATTGGATATATATATTGGAGATCTTGTATACCCTCCTGCCCTTGTAATAAATATTACATTCATTGCATATGCAGAAAATGGTAGACTAATTGCTTGGATTGTCATAATCATTCTCAACAAACTTGCATCAGCTCCTGAAAAATCATATCCTTTTTGAACTAATGGTATTAGCAAAATTATTATCACACATGCTAGTATTGAAAAAACTGTTATATACGCCATCTGCCACCTTGCATTATTCCTTGCCTCATCAATATTATTGGCGCCTAGTCTTGTTCCTACAAGAACACTAGCAGCAGTTCCCATACCACTTATCAAAACCATTACAATATCCACAATTTGCTGTGATACAGTAATTGCCGCAACATTAGTGGCATTTCCTATCTCCAGTCTTGCATAAGTCATTAACATAAATATACCAATAGATTCAGTAAGAATTTGAGCAAAAAGAAGAGGTCTAAGTTTTACTAAAATGTCTTTAATTAAAAAAGAAGGTATATGAAAAATTTCTTTGAATTTGCCATAAAATGGTGGCTTTCTATAGAAATAATAGGCAATTAGGATGAGCAATTCAATACTTCTTGCGATTACTGTCGCAATTGCAGCACCTTGTACACCTAAAGATGGAACTCCTAAATGTCCATATATAAATATCCAATTAAAAAAGGCATTACTAACAGAAGCAACAATTGCAGCATAAAGTGGAACAGTTGCCATCTTTATTGGTCTAAAAGTCATTGCTATAGCATTAGTAAACACTTGAGGAATAAAGGAAAATACTATTACACTCAAGTATAAAACTCCATAATCATATGATAATGCATCAGTACTTGTCCCTATAAAAAATAGAATAATATCGTTTCTAAATATTAACCCTACCGTCAAAAAAATGATACCTATTAAGAGACATAATATTATATTGCTACCGAAGATTTGTTTTAGTCTATCAAATCTTTTTGCTCCAAAATATTGTGCTATAAACACACTACAGCTAACTGCAGTAACCATGGTTATCATATTAAACACCAGGTAATATTTATTGGCTACAGCAACTCCTGCAGTTGCATTTACTCCACCCCAATTTGCTACCATTAAAGTATCAATAGTATTAACAAGAGATGATATAAATTGTTGAAGAGCTATTGGAGAAGCAACAATAAATAGCTCCTTATAAAATTCTTTAGGAGCTATGAATTTCTTGAAAATATTTTTAATAAAAGTCACACAAACCACTTCTTCCTAATTAGACTATTTCAAAAAGCCGTTAACCACTACCTTAGTTTTATGTACTGTTATAAATGCACCAGAATCAATATTTTTACATATTTTTTTCAATTCTTCAAGTCTTGATCCCTTTATCTCAACAAATAGAAAATGTCTTTCAGAGTCTTCTCTTCCAGTACAGTCCATTTTTGTTACAGCAAACTTTGCATCTCGCAATGCTTCAACTAAATGTTCATCTCTATCTGTAGTTACAATATATACTGCAAGTTTTTCTCCTAAAAACTTTGTTGATAAATAACTTCCTAAAAGATTGCCAGTAGCAAAACCTCCAGCATAGGAGATTACAACATAAAAACCACCAACATCACTATTTAGTGCTTCTCTTACCACTGCAAACCAAATGCAAACTTCAACAAATCCACATAACGCTGCTAGAACTTTTCTACCATCAACAATCAAGACCGTCCTTATTGTTCCAAAAGTAACATCACAAATTCTAGCAAAGAAAATAGTCAAACATAAAATAACAACTTCACTTGGCACCAACAATCCCTCCGCCCACCACATATAAACATATAAAGATATTATAAATATTATATATTTATTTGCAAGACTTTTCACCACTATTTTAAATATATATTTTTAGATAAAAAAACTAGGCCAAT
>JBAXYK010000006.1:0-12599 GCA_041670825.1 Bacilli bacterium
AATGGAGTGAGGAAAATGCTTGAACATCAAAATGAATTTATTGAGTATTTATTGTATGAGAAGCATAATTCTTCTTTAACAATAAAAGCATATAAGAACGATATTATGGAATTTTCAAAGTTTGTTTCTAGGGAAAAAGGAAAATGTAGCATAGATAATATTGACAAGAAAGATGCTTATTATTTTGTTTCTAGTTTGTTATCTAAGAATAATAAACGAAGAACTATTGCAAGGAAAGTATCAAGTTTAAGGAATTTTTATAAGTTCTTAATGAAAAATGAATTTGTATCAGTTAATCCATTCAAAGAAATAGAAACTCAAAAATATGAAAAAGCTTTACCAAATTTTTTGCCAATTGAACAAATACGAGAATTAATTAATGTTGAAATATCAACAAAAGCTTCGATAAATCAAAGGAATCAAGCAATAATTCATTTACTTTATTCTAGCGGATTGAGAGTTAGTGAATTGGTTAATCTAAAAATTTCAGATATTGATGAGTCACAAAAGACTTTATTTATTAAAGGCAAGGGTAACAAAGAAAGATTGAGTTTGATAAATGATTTTTCTTTTGATTTTGTAAAGAGATATATAAATCAAGGAAGGGAAGAGCTAACCCAAAAAAATATACAAAGAAATGAAAACGTGATAGTCAATAATAAGGGTAATGCAATAACTTCAAGAGGAATTGAAATCATTGTTAAGAAAATGGGATATAGGATGAAGCAACCTAAGGATATATACCCGCATATGCTTAGACATTCCTTTGCTACGCATCTTATGGATAACGGCATGGATATAAGAAGTGTTCAAGTCCTTTTAGGGCATGAAAGTCTTAGTGCTACTCAAGTATATACTCATGTAACGAGCAAACAATTAAAGAAGGTATATGATAATACCCATCCTAGAGCGAAAAAACATTCTTAATAAAGCACATTATCTTGAAATAAAGCATATATTATGCTAAAATTAATAAGCTGCAAAAATGTAGCAAATACACACATTATGAATTTTTTTCACTAGTGCCTGCTAAAAAGTTAGCAAAAAGGCGTGAAAATTTCGAAGTAATGGAGGATAAAAAAACAAAAAGGAGAAATTTATGGTAGAAGAAATGAAAGATTTACTTCCAAGTGAACAAGAACCAGTAATTACAATGAAGAAATTACTTGAAGCTGGAGTTCACTTTGGACATCAAACAAGACGCTGGAATCCAAAGATGAAGAAATACATCTATACAGCAAGGAATGGTATTTATATTATTGACTTATCAAAATCAATAAGTATGATTGAAACAGCCTATAAAGCTTTAAAAGAAATTATTGACAATAATGGCAAATTGCTTTTTGTAGGTACAAAAAAACAATGCCAAGATTTAGTTAAAGAAGAGGCTTTAAGATCAGGATCTTTTTATGTAACCCAACGTTGGCTTGGTGGTACATTAACTAATTTTAAAACTATTCAAAAGCGTATTAAGTATTTAAAAGATATTGAAAAAATGGAAGAAGATGGAACATTTGATATTCTTCCTAAAAAAGAAGTTGCGAATTATCGCAAAGAAGCTGAAAAACTAAAGAAAGTACTTGGAGGAATTAAAGAAATGCGTAAACTTCCAAATGCTTTATTTGTTATAGATCCACGTTTAGAATTAAATGCAGTAAATGAAGCAAGAAAACTTCATATACCTGTATTTGGTATAGTAGATACAAATTCAGATCCAGATTTAGTAGATTATGTTATCCCAGGTAATGATGATGCTACAAAATCTGTAAAATTAATTCTTTCAGTTATGGCAGATGCTGTTGTTGAATCCAAAGGTGGTCAAACAGCTGTTGCCTATACTAAAGATGAAGGTGAAGAAGTATCAATGAATGATGTTATTTTAAATGCTGACAAAGTTGAAGAAGCAAAACAAATTGCAAGACAAAATGCTATTGCAGCACGTCGTGCTCAACAAAACAACTCTGGAAGAGGAAAATATCGTAATGATTCAAGACGTCCTAATAACTTTAGACAAGAACGTCATCCAGTTCAAACTGAAGAAAAAGTAGAGGAAACTAACGCAGGAGCTACAAGCTCAGAAGTTGAAAATAAAGAATAAATAAAGGGGGAGAGATTTAAAATGGCCGTTACAGCAGAGTTAATAAAAACTTTAAGAGAGCGCACTGGTGCTGGAATGATGGATTGCAAAAAAGCATTAGATTCTTCAAATGGAGATATTGAAGCAGCCATCGATTGGTTAAGAGAAAAAGGAATAGCTAAAGCAGCTAAAAAAGAAGGAAGAATTGCTGCAGAAGGATTAACAGCTATTGCAGTAAAAGATAATAAGGCTTCAATGGTTGAAGTAAATGTTGAAACAGATTTTGCTTCAAAAAATGAAAAATTTCAAAAGTTAGTTGTTGATATTGCAAACACTGTAGTGGGTAGCAACTCTAAGGATTTAGAATCATCACTACAGGCAAAAATAGGTTCTATAAGTGTTGCAGACGCAATAGTTCAAGCAGTTTCAGTAATAGGTGAAAAAATAACTTTAAGAAGAGTAATTACTTTAGAAAAAACCAATCAAGATGTTTTTGGTACTTATGTGCATATGGGTGGTAAAATAGGTGTTATTGTTACATTAAAGGGAACAAATGATGAAACTGTTGCCAAAGATGTTGCAATGCACGTTGCTGCTAGTGCCCCACAATATTTGAATAAGCAAGATGTGGATCAAGATTATATTGAAAAAGAAACACATATTCAGTTAGAAGCCGCAAAGGTTGACCCAAAATTACAAGGAAAACCTGAAGAGGCATTAAAAAATATTGTTAAGGGTAAAGTTGATAAGTCTTTAAGAGAAATTTGCTTAAGCGAGCAACCATTCGTTAAAGATCCAAGTGTCACTGTTGCTCAATTTGTCAAAAACCATGGAGCAGAGATTGTAGAATTTGTTCGCTTCAAGGTAGGAGAAGGAATTGAAAAAAGAGAAGACAACTTTGCAGAAGAAGTAATGAATCAAGTTCGTAAATAAGTAAAATATACTTAAGTGACACTCATTTTTGGGTGTCACTTTTAAAAAGGAGGATAGTCTATGGCTAAATATAAGCGAATACTACTTAAGATTAGTGGAGAGGCTTTGGCGGGCAATGGAAAAGACGGAATTTTTGATGCAAATCTTTTAAAAAACTTTGCACAAGAAATAAAGGCTGTCCGGGAGTTAGGCGTTGATGTAGCAATTGTTGTAGGAGCAGGAAATATTTGGAGGGGCAAGGCAGGAGATAAATTAGGCTTAGGTCGAGTTAACTCTGATTATATGGGAATGCTTGCTACAGTCATGAATTCTATAGCTTTACAAGATATTCTAGAGCAAAATGGAGTTGAGACAAGAGTCCAAACTGCATTAACAATTAACAAGGTTGCAGAACCATACATAAGAAGAAGAGCATTGCGCCATTTTGAAAAAGGTCGAGTCGTAATATTTGGTGCAGGAACAGGCAATCCTTTCTTTTCAACTGATACGTGTGCAGCATTACGTGCAGCTGAAATTGATGCTGATGCAGTTTTAATGGCAAAAAATGGTGTTGATGGCATCTATTCTGCAGATCCTAAAATTGACCCTAATGCTGTAAAGTATGAAAAAATGACTTATCTAGAAATAATAAATCAAAAACTTAAAGTAATGGATAGTACTGCAGTATCTTTGTGTATGGATAACAACATTGAAATTGTTGTATTTAATATGGCTAATATGCATAATATTGTTAAAGTAATTAAAGGCGAAAAAATTGGAACACATATAACAAAGGAGGAATAATTATGTCACAAGAATTAATAAAATCTACAAAAGATAGTATGCAAAAAACACTTGATGCATACGCAAAAGAAATATCTACTATTAAAACAGGAAGAGCCAATGCTTCAATTTTAGATTTAATAAAGGTTGAATATTATGGTTTTCCAACGCCATTAATTGAGATTGCAACTATTTCTACTCCTGAGCCAAGGGTAATTATGATAAAGCCATATGAAAAAGAAAGTCTAAGTATGATTTCTAAGGCAATACAACAATCAAATCTAGGACTTGTACCTAATAGTGATGGATCAGTTATTCGTTTGAATATTCCACCACTAACAGAAGAAAGAAGAAAAGAATTTGTTAAATTATTAGGTAAACTTTCAGAGGATGCAAAGGTTGCTATTCGTAATATTCGTAGACGTTTAAATGAAACAATTAAGAAGGATAAATCAATACCAGAAGATCAAGCAAAAAGAGATGAAAATGAAATTCAAAAGGTAACAGATGAGTTCATTAAGAAGATTGATGCTTTGCAAAATTCTAAAGAAAAAGAAATAACAACAATATAGTTAGACTTTTTTGTAAGGAAGGGGATATTAATGTCTTTTAAAAAACTAGAAAATGATTTAAAAGAATTTAATATTCCCTTAAATCATTTAGGAATAATAATGGATGGTAATGGGAGATGGGCTACAAAAAGAAATCTTCCAAGAAGTGCGGGGCATAAAGAGGGTGCATTTAGAATAAAAGATGTAATCAATTATGCTCTAAAATACAAAATTTCGGAAATAACTCTTTATACTTTCTCTACAGAAAATTGGAAAAGAAGCAAAAGTGAAGTTAGTTTTCTTTTTTCATTAGTTTCAAATCTTTTTGAAAAGTATATTGATGAATTAATAAATAATAGAGTAAGAGTTAACATAGTAGGTTTAGAAAAAAATATTCCACCAAAAGTGTGGAAGACATTGAAAAAAGCTGAACTTATGTCAAAAGAAGGAGATTTGTTAAAGGTCAATATTGCATTTAATTATGGAGGTACTGAGGATATTTTGCATGCTGTAAAAAGCATTGCTCAAAAAGTAGAAGACGGATCCATTAGTATTGATAATATTGATGCTAAAACAATTGAAGAGAATCTTATTTCAAAAGATGTTGGACCAATTGATTTATTGATAAGAACAAGCGGAGAACAGCGAGTATCTAATTTCATGCCATGGCAAATAAGCTATAGTGAAATATATTTTGTTAAAGTTTTGTGGCCGGATTTTTCTGAGGAAGATTTTATTGATGCTCTTGAAGAATATAAAAGACGCAATAGGCGTTTTGGAGGAGTATAAGCATGAAAGTAAGGACAATTACAGCATTAGTAATTATTGCAGTTGTGGTACCATTAACTTATCTTGGGGGATGGTACAGTGTGTTACTTATGGCATTGTTTATTGGTGGCGGAGTTTATGAATTAATGAATGTTCGCACTGAAAAAGAATGGCCAAAGTATTTCAGAGTTGTAAATTATGTTTTTGCTTTTGCAATGCTTTTTTGGGGATTTATTATTCATTTTGTAAATACTGGAATAATTGAAATTCCACCAGATTTTTTAGTTCATATAAATACGGTATTTATTTGCATGTATTTAGCGGTTTTATTATCTTTTGAGGTAACTCATCACACAATAAGTATAATGGACGTTTTCTATATATTTACAATCACATTATTACTCGTGGTTGCAGGGCAAGCTTTCTTTTTTATTAGAAATACTTTAGGAATATTAACAATAATTTATGTGTTGCTTGTTACTTATTCAAATGATACATTCGCTCTACTCATAGGTACAAAATGGGGAAAGCATAAACTGGCTCCAGTAATTTCACCAAAAAAGACATGGGAAGGTGCAATTGGAGGAGCAGCAGGAGCAACGCTGATTGGGACATTATATTACTTAATTTTCCCATTATTTGCTAGTGCACTTAATATTTTTTATGCTTTATTAATGAGCTTTATTTTGGCAATAGGAGCCATTTTTGGTGATTTAATTTTTTCTTCAATAAAAAGATTTTTCAAAATAAAAGATTTTGGTGCAATATTTCCTGGACATGGAGGAATATTGGATCGTGTAGATAGTTTATTATTTAATTTAATGGTTTTTATTTCATTTTACGCTTTAATTACTGGAGGTATGTTTATATGATATGCCTAACAATATTAGGTGCTAGTGGATCAATAGGTCAACAAAGTATAAAGGTAATCAAAGATAATATCCAAGAGTTTAGTCTCATTGGAGTATCTGTTAATACCAACAAAGAATATCTTGATTATTTGATAGAGAATTTTGATACTATCAAATATGTTTGCATTGGTAAAAAAATGGATTTAGATTATTATAAGAAAAAATATGATAATATAACATTTTTTCAAGGTGATGAAGGGCTAAGCGAACTATGTAAAATCAAGGATAATGACCTAATTGTCAACGCTCTTGTAGGTTTTGTTGGATTAAAACCTACTATTCAAGCAATAAAAAGTGGAATTGATTTAGCATTAGCGAATAAAGAATCTTTAGTTGTAGCAGGAGATTTAATAAACAAATTGCTTGTAGAAAATGATGTAGAGATTTATCCTATTGATTCTGAACATAGCGCAATATATCAGTGCTTAAAAGGTGAACGCTATCCTGAGATTAGAAGAATAGTTTTAACTTCAAGTGGCGGTGCTTTTAGAGACAAAACAATAAAAGAATTAGAAAATGTAACTGTTGCAGAAGCACTAGAGCACCCAAATTGGAAAATGGGTTCAAAAATAACTGTTGATTGTGCAACGATGGTCAATAAAGGATTAGAAGTAATTGAAGCCCATCATCTATTCAATTTTGATTACAATAAAATAGATGTTGTGATGCATTTAGAAAGTGTAGTTCATTCAATGGTTGAGTTTAATGATGGCTCATTTAAGGCTCAAATAGGAACTCCCAACATGGAAATACCTATTTTATTTGCATTAACTAAAGGACATCATCTGCTCAAGTACGATGCAAATTTAATGTTAAATAAACCATTTTCTTTAAACTTCAGACCAATTGACTTTCAAAAATATGAGGCTTTATTACTAGCGTATGAAGTTGGAAAATTGGGTGGAAGTTTTCCAGTTGTATATAATGCTGCAAATGAAGTGGCTGTTGAAGAATTTTTGAACGGAAAGATAAGTTTTTTATCAATCGTTAAAGTAATAAAAGAATGTGTTAGAATTCATAAAAAAGTGGATGTTTCTTCTCTAGAAGATATCATTGAGGTAGACAAAAGAACAAGAATTGTAGCACAAAAAGTATGTAAAGATATTGTAGGAGGTATAATTTAGTGACACTAATTTGGTTTATCTTAGGATTATCAGTATTAATATTTATCCATGAACTTGGACATTTTACATTTGCCAAACTTTTTGGAGTTTATGTTTATGAGTTTTCACTGTTTATGGGACCAAAACTTCTTCAACGCAAAGGAAAAGAGACAAAATATACTTTAAGATTATTGCCTATTGGAGGTTATTGTTCAATGGCTGGTGAGCAAGATCAACAATCTCAAAGGAATGATGAAGAAGTTGATAAAGACAAAATTAATGTTCCTTTTGAAAGAACAATAAACGGGGTATCTTGGTGGAAAAAATTTGTGATACTTGCTGCAGGAGCAACATTTAATATAATTCTTTGCTTCTTCTTGCTTGTAATCGTTTTTGCTGGAAGCGGTGTTGCTAATAGTAATCCAAATATAAGAGTAGTAGAAGATTCAATACTTGAACAAGCAGGTTTGCAAACTGGTGATCTTGTTACCTCAATAACAGGAAGATTAAGTGATGGTACAGAATATACACTTAATAATATCACTGATTTTTCACAAATTAGCGAGGTTATTGATAAAACAAATCCTAAACCAGATGAAATTAATGCGGTAGGTATGACTCAATGTCTAGATTTTGAAATTCTGCGTAATAATGAGGAGATTTCTTATAATAATGTATGTCGTACATTTACAACATTTGAAGTTTCTTCAAGTAATGATGAACTAGTAATATCTAAGATGGAACCTATTTTTGGTCTTGGACAAACAACAAGAGATGCAACTTTTAATGAAGTTATAACTAGTGCTTGGAATACAGAAAAGCAAATGGCTACTTTGATATTTGATGCGCTAGGAACATTATTTACAAAAGATGGTTTATCTAATGTTTCAGGACCAGTAGGAATGTATGAATCAGCAGTATCTTTTGCAAAAGATGGTTTCTTATCATTTTTGTTGTTTCTTGCTATGATAAGTGTGAACTTGGGAATAATTAACTTATTACCACTTCCTGCTCTAGATGGGGGCAGACTTCTTGTTATGATAGTTGAGAAAATTGCAAGAAGAAAATTAAATCCTAAAGTAGAGGCAATTATAAATGCTGTTGGCTTTATCTTTTTAATTGGGTTTATAATATTAATAACAATTAAAGATATATTCTTTTAATACTAGAAAACCTTCCAAAAAAGGAGTGGTAGAATGCAAGTTGAGATGGGGAAGTTTTTAAATTCAATAAATAGTGATGAAGAGGTTTTAAACGCCTTTTCTAATGCAAAACTTATTGAAGCAAAAGTCAACAATAGAACTGGAAAGTTTAAATTACTAATAGAAATTCCAGAAATTCTAGATATAAAAATTTATAAAAAATTTAATGAAAGTTTGGGAAAATTTCCATATAAATGCAATGTTATTTTTAAGGTAAATAACCATGATAGTATAAATGAAGTTGCTGTTAATGTATATTATAAGCAATTTGTTATTGAGCATTTGCAAGGATTACCGATTTTTGAAGCACTTATAAAATTAAAGCCAATATTAGTTAGTCAACAAATAATAATCTATATAAGTAGTAAGATATTACAAGAATCTATCTCTTCATTTAGTGAGGTTTTAAGAACATCATTTAAAAACGCAGGATTTTATCAGCCTGTAGTTTTAGAACTCAAGCAGCCAGATGAAGAAGAAGTTGAAAGAATTCTTGAAGAAGAAAGACAAAGATTAATTAAAAGTTCTATTGAATTAGAAAAAGAAAAGAACTTAGTAGTAGATACCAACAAGAAAAATACCTCATTTTATAAAGAAAGAAATAATAGCGTTGTAGAAGTAGATTTATCAAGCATTAGTGATGATGATTTGAATGTAGCTTTTAATGCTCGTATTTTTAAAGTTGATGTTAGAGAACTAAGAGGAGGTAATTTATATCTAATATATGTTACCGATGATAAAGATTCGATTTTAATAAAAATAAGGGAGAATGCTAACTTTACTAATGCTTTTTTATCAACTCTAAAAGAAGAAATGTATATAAGAGCAACAGGCAAAGTAATATATGATCAATTTGAACATGATTCAGTATTTGAACCAAGAAAAATTGAAATATTAGATGTAAAAGACGAAAGAATAGATGATGAAAAAGAAAAAAGAGTAGAACTTCATTTGCATACAAATATGTCAACTCTTGATGGAGTTTGTAGTATAGATAAATATGTAAAAAGAGCAATTGAATATGGTCATAAAGCTATAGCTGTTACTGATCATGGAGTAGTTCAAGCCTATCCAGATGCCCAAAGCGCAATAAAGGGAACAGATTTGAAAATAATATATGGAATGGAAGGCTATATTGTTGATGAGAAATTACCAATAACAATAAACGATGCTAATGTAAAACTTGATGATGCAGTTTTTACAGTAATAGATATTGAAACAACAGGATTGAGTAATCGTTATGATGATATTATTGAAATTGGTGCTGTTAAAATTAAGAATGGATTAGAAGTTGATTCTTTCCATTCATTTGTAAACCCCAAAAAGAGGTTAAGTAATATTACAAAGGAAATAACAGGTATTACAGATGAAATGCTAATAGGAGCTCCACTATTTGAAGATATTGCTACTAATTTGCGTAAGTTTCTTCAAAATACCATTTTCGTAGCTCATAATGCGAGTTTCGATTTTGAGTTTATAAATGAATTTTTTAAAAAATATACAAAAGAAGGGATTTATAATCCGGTTATTGATACATTAAGTTTAGCTAGGTCAATTTATCCTCATTTGAAATCATATTCCTTGGGATCAGTATCAAGGAGTTTAAATGTTGCATATTTAGAAGATGAGGCACATCGTGCTGATTACGATGCTAGAGTTTTATCAGAAGTATTTGAGAGAATGAGACCTAAAATTATCAATGAATTGCATGTTTTGTATCATAATCAATTAAATACTTTATCGCCTGAAGATGCCTGGAGTAAGACTTATCCAATGCATATGAATTTTTTAGTTAAGAATAGTGTAGGCTTAAAAAATTTGTATAATCTAGTATCTTTATCCCATACAAAATATTTTTCAGGTGTTCCACGCATACCAAGAGGAATAATTGAGAAATATAGAGAAGGATTGTTGATTGGTAGTGCTTGTTTTAATGGTGAAATATTTGAAATTGCAGCCAATCAGAGTAAAGAAAAACTCAAAGAAGCAATAAAATTTTACGATTTTATTGAAATTCAACATTTAGATAATTATTCTTATTTAGTTGATTCTAAAAGTATAGAGGGTTATGAAAAACTCAAACTTGTGTTAACAAATTTAGTAGAAGAGGCGCAAAATCTTGGGAAAATTGTTGTAGCCACAGGTGATTGTCACTATCTTGACCCAAGAGATAAAATATATAGAGATGTCTATATTGTAGCAAAAGCAAAAGAAGCAAGAAGACATCCACTTTATGATTATCGCAATCCAACAAGAGAAAATCCTAATCAACATTTTAGAACAACAAAAGAAATGTTAGAGGGAGTTTCGTTCTTGGGTGAAAAATTAGCCCATGAAATTGTTGTAACAAATACTAATAAAATTGCAGATATGATTGATACTATTTTACCTGTCCAAGCTCAGTTATATACACCAACATTACCAAATGTTGATGCTCAAAAAGAAATAGAAAAATTATGTTATGACAACGCCAAAAGAATATATGGTGAACCAATACCTAGTATTGTTTTAGAGCGTCTTGAAAAGGAACTTGGGAAAATAAGAGATAATAAATTTGGAGTTATCTATTATTTAGCATATCGTTTAGTAGAAAAATCAAAAAATGATGGCTATCTAGTTGGTTCTAGAGGGTCTGTTGGTTCTTCATTGGTTGCTACTTTAAGTGGAATAACTGAAGTAAATCCACTTCCACCACATTACTTATGCCCAGAATGCAAGCATAGCGAATTTTTTACGGATGGTAGTATAAAAAGTGGTTATGATTTAGATGATAAAATATGTCCTGTTTGTGGTCATATGATGAGTGGTGAGGGACATAATATTCCATTTGAAACTTTCCTTGGTATAAATGGAGATAAGGTGCCTGACATTGATTTAAATTTCTCTGGAGATTATCAATGGCAAGCCCATAATTATACAAAAGAGTTATTAGGAGAAAATAATGTGTTTAGAGCAGGAACTATTTCAACAGTTGCTGAAAAAACAGCATTTGGATTTGCAAGAAACTATTATTTTGATGAACTAAGAAGAGAAAAAGTTAGAAATGCTGAATTAACTAGATTAGCACATTATTGTGAAGGAGTTAAAAGAACTACTGGTCAACATCCTGGAGGAATAATTGTTATACCACTAGATAAAGATGTTCATGATTTTACACCTGTTCAATATCCTGCCGATGATTTAAGTGCATCTTGGAAGACAACACATTTTAAATTTGAAGCAATACATGAAGAGATTTTAAAACTAGATATACTAGGTCATGATGATCCTACAGCTCTTAGAATGCTAAAAGATTTGACAGGAATAGACCCTGTAACTTTACCTTTAAATGACCACAAAGTTTTGTCGTTATTTACCTCAACAGAAGCTTTAAAAGTTAGTCCTGATGATATATATAGCAATACTGGTGTTAGTGGGATACCAGAATTTGGAACCATCATTACTAAAAGGATTCTAGAGGATGCAAAGCCTCATAAATTCTCAGAACTAGTTCAAATATCTGGTCTTGCTCATGGAACAAATGTTTGGAAGGGCAATGCTCAAGATTTAATAAAAAATGGTGTTGGTACAGTTATGGATGTTATTGGCTGTAGAGATGATGTTATGACATATCTTGTTGAAAAGGGATTACCCGCAATTGATGCTTTTAAAATCATGGAAAATGTTAGAAAAAAAGATAAGCAAATTACAAGTCAGCAAGAGAATTTAATGCAAAATAATAATGTTCCAGAATGGTATATAGAGTCAGCAAAGAAAATTCAATACATGTTCCCTAAAGCTCATGCTGTTGCCTATGTTTGTATGGCACTTAGAGTAGCGTGGTACAAAGTTTATCGACCATTGGAGTATTATGCAACCTATTTCAGTGTAAGATGCCAAAGCTATGATTTGGAATCAATGTCAATGACACATAAAGAATTAAAAGAAAGACTTCATAAACTTTATGATACAATTAATGATCGTACAATAGATTCACAAATAAGAAATAAAGAAAAAGATTTGGAAGATTTAATCCTTATGTCATTAGAAATGGTAGCAAGAGGCTATAAATTCACAAATATATCATTAGAAAAATCTGAAGCAAAACGTTTTGCTATTGATTACGATAACAATGCTTTAATACCACCATTTGTTACAGTTTCAGGTTTAGGAGAAGCAGTTGCAGAATCAATTATAAAAGCGCGCCAGGAACAACCATTCCTTTCAAAGCAAGATTTCATTAATAGAACAAGTATTAATACTACGCAATTGAAATATCTTGAAAAAAAGGGAGTTCTTGATGTTTTAGATGA
>JBAXYK010000007.1:0-11505 GCA_041670825.1 Bacilli bacterium
AGCAATGAAACAATTATTTTTGACTGATTCAATTGGCTATAACTTTAGTTCTCAAAGTTATAGAGTCTCATCAAGATTTTTAAAAGAGTCTGGGGATTTTATTAAACCATATTATAATAATAGTAGGTATAAAGAATCGCTTAAAAAACCAACTGTTCCTAAAAGAGAATTTGAAACATTGGAGAAAAATAGTATTAATTGGCATCCAGGGGATATGTTGATGCACACAGTTTTTGGTGAAGGAATTATTATTGCTATGACACAAGAAACCCTAACAGTTGCATTCAAAGATGCAAAATATGGGCAAAAAATTATTGCTAAGACATTTGGTGGTATTTTTAGGAGGGATTGATTTTTATGCAAGACTTAGAAAGAATTTTGCAATTGAGGAAAATAATAGAAAAATATGCATATGAATACTATACTCTTGATAAACCAAGTGTAAGCGATGCTGAATATGATCGTTTAATTCAAGAGTTAATAATATTAGAGAAAAAACATCCAGAGATAGACTCTGCTTCTTCTCCATCTCAAAGAGTTGGAGGAGTAGTTTTGGATTCTTTTAACAAGATTAATCATAAAAGATTAATGTTATCTTTAGGCAACGCCTTCAATGAAGATGACTTGTATAACTTTGATAAAAGAATAAAAGAAATATTAAAAAAAGATGAAATTGAGTATGTTTGTGAGCTTAAAATAGATGGATTAGCTATTGCTCTTGAATACGAAAATGGTTCTATAAATTATGGAGCAACTAGAGGAGATGGAAATACTGGTGAGGATGTTACTAGTAATATTAAAACGATAAGAGATATTCCTTTGAGTGTTTCTGAAAAAAGAGTGTTTGAAGTTCGTGGTGAAGTTTATATGAGTAAAAAAGTTCTAAATGAATTAAATAAAAAGCGTTTAGAAAATAATGAAGAACTTTTAGCAAATTGTCGTAATGCTGCAGCAGGATCAATAAGACAATTAGATTCTTCTATAGCAGCAGAAAGAAAACTTAGTAATTTCATGTATTATTTAGTTAATTATGAAGACTTTGAATTAACAAAACAAAGTGATTGTTTAAAACATATGAAAAAAATGGGATTTACAATAAATGAGAATTTTAGGGTGTGCCCAAATATAAAATCAGTAATAGATTATATTAAAGAGTATCATGATAAAAGAGCAAATCTTGAATATGATATAGATGGTATTGTAATAAAAGTTAATGATACTAAAACCTATAAAGAAATAGGATATACAGCTAAAACTCCAAAATGGGCAATTGCGTATAAATTTCCCCCAGAAGAAGTTATGACCACATTGCAAGATATAGTTTTTAGTGTTGGAAGAACTGGCAAAGTTACACCAAATGCAGTATTGAGTCCAGTAAGAGTGGCGGGTTCAATAGTTCAAAGAGCAACATTGCATAATGAACAATTTGTGATAGATAAGCAAATTAAAATAGGAGATACAGTCATAATAAGGAAAGCCGGAGATGTAATACCAGAAGTTGTAGGACCAGTTATATCTAAAAGGACAGGACTAGAAAAAGAATTTGTAATGGCAAGAAATTGTCCAATATGTGGTTCTTTATTGCAAAAAATTGAAGATGAGGCAGCACATTATTGTGTTAATCCAGATTGTGATAAGAAAAATATTGAGTCAATTATTCATTTTTGTTCTAGAGATGCAATGAATATTGAGGGGTTAGGAGAAAAAATTATTGAACAGTTCTATAACCTTGGGATTATTAAGAATATAGTTGATATTTATCACCTTAATGATAAAAAACAACTTATAAAAGATTTAGATGGTTTTGGAGAAAAATCAGTAAATAATATTCTAGATTCTATAGAAAATAGCAAGAAAAATTCACTAGAGAGACTGCTTTTTGGACTAGGAATAGAAGAGATTGGCGAAAAAACATCAAAACTATTAGCCAAAAAATACATTAATATTGATAAATTAAGAAATGCAAAATTAGATGACTTACTACTAATTAAAGATGTAGGAGATGTTGTAGCTCAATCAATTATTAATTTCTTTGCTAATCCTATTAATATGAGTATTGTAAATAATTTAATTGATTTAGGTGTTAATACTGAATATTTAGGAGTTATAGAAGTTGATGAGAATTCTTTATTTTACAATAAAACTATCGTTATAACCGGTACAATATCTTTTATTGGTAGGAATGAACTTACACAGTTATTAGAAAATAAAGGTGCAAAAGTAACATCTTCTGTTTCTAAAAAGACAGATATTTTAGTTTGTGGAGAAGATGCTGGAAGTAAGTTAGAAAAAGCCCAAAAATTAGGATTGAAAATTATTTATGAAGAAGAGTTGAAGGAATTAATTAAAGATGAATAAAGATTATGAAACAATTGATGTTCATCATATGTATGTTGATGAGGCAATAAAAGTTATTATTGATAAAATAAATTATTGCTATGAAAACAATATAACAAGATTAGAGGTTATTCATGGGTTTAATAAAGGCAATAAAATTAAAACTAGAGTCTTACATTTATCTAGTAGTGACCATCCCTCAATAGTAGGAGTACGAGAGAAATTAAATAATAATGGCATTAGTGTAGTAACTTTGAAAATGCGTAAAATGTAAAAAAGCAAATTAATAATTACAAAATTTTGGCAATGTGTTAAGATTTAATTACAAGGTCGGTGAAAAATATGAAACTGAATACTAAGCGAACATTTTTCGTGGGATTTGCCTTTCTATTGATTTCATTATTTTGGCAAGTTTATGATGCAGTAGTTCCAAAAATGCTTGTTAATACATTTGGCTTAAATCAAGCATGGTCTGGTGTTGTTATGGCTCTAGATAATGTATTAGCATTGTTTTTATTGCCACTTTTTGGGTCTTTATCTGATAAGGTAAAAAACAAAAGAGGAAGAAGGACGCCATTTATTATTTGGGGAACAATAGCAGCTGCAGTTTTATTGACTAGTATAGCAATATTCGACACTTTGCAACTAAATCAATTAGCAGTCAGCAATATTGAACCAATTTTGAGATCTAATTTTACAAGTGATGCTGCTTTTAATGCTGCTTGGATTGCAAGACAAGATGCTGTATGGCAAGTAACAATGAATAATATATTTTTGCTAATTGCTTTTGTCTTTGTTTTGTTCTTAGTTTTACTTGCTATGGCTACATTTAGATCACCAGCAGTTGCGCTGATGCCAGATGTAACACCAAAACCACTTCGTTCTAAAGCAAATGCGATTATTAATCTTATGGGAACAGCCGGCGGAATAATTGCTTTAGGAATGATGGCAGTATTGTCAAAAGATTTTAGAAGTTATATACCATTATTTATTGTAACAGCAGTTTTAATGCTCGTGTTTTTGGCAATCTTTCTATGGAAGGTTAATGAGCCAAAGCTTGTTGGGTTAATGAAAAAAGAATCAGAAGAAGCTGGTTATTTTGAAGAAATAGAAGAAGATAAAAAGGCTGATAAAGAAAATACAAAAGGTGGAGTATCATCTTTATCACCAGCAGTTAAAAAGAGCTTCTATCTAATTTTGATATCAGTGTTTTTGTGGTTTATGGCATATAATGCAGCCACAACTAAATTTTCTCTTTATGCACAAAATGTACTAGGTATGGGTTATAGTTTACCATTACTTGTAGCACAAGCAGCAGCCGTTGTTGCTTTTATCCCAATTGGTATTATTGCAAGTAAGATAGGAAGAAGAAAAACTATATTATCAGGTATTATAATATTAACTGTTGCTTTTGGCGTTGGAGCCTTATTAACAATAGATACTTCATTTCTTGCATATTTTGTAATGGCATTTGCAGGAATTGGCTGGGCTACAATTAATGTCAATTCTTACCCTATGGTTGTTGAAATGGGAAGAGGTAGTGATGTTGGCAAATTTACTGGATATTATTACACAGCATCAATGGCTGCCCAAATAATCACACCAATTTTTTCTGGGAAACTTATGGATGTTTATAGTATGAAAGTTTTATTCCCATATTCAGCAATATTTGCAGCCTTAGCTTTTATTACAATGTTTTTTGTAAAACATGGTGATTCAAAACCAATAAAAGCAAAGGATAAATTAGAAAACTTTAATAACCCTGACGATTAATGTAAAAAAGAAATTAATAGCATGTATAAACCGGAGTTATCTCCGGTTTTGTTTTGAGAAAAAAACTTTAAAAGAGGATGATTTTAACAAGTTAAAATGTTATAATACTTTTGATAGTGAAGAAACTATAGAAAGTGTATTTAGACAATGCCTTCGTTTCTTCTATCATAAATAACTGAAAAGGGGAGAGAAAATGAAAAAAGGATTTATTAGTTTACTAGCCGTTGCGTCTATTGTTTTAGCCGGTTGTGGCTCATCATCAACTTCTACAGAATGTGAAGTCCCACTACCAGAAAATGATCCAGAAGAAATTAACGTCCAATTCGTTCCTTCCAAGAATGCTGATGCCATCATGTTAGTTGCTCCAGCTCTTGAAAGCCTACTAGCAAAAGAAGTTCCAGGACACACATTCAAGATTTCTGTAGGTACAGATTTCAATGCAGTTCTAGAAGGTATGGATGCTGGTCAAGTCCAAGTTGGGTTCTTAACATCTCAACAATATGCCCAAGCATCACTAGAAAGAGCCGGGAAAGTCCAAGTTCTTCTAACATCTGTTAGAAATGCTATGTACGTTCAAACACTACCTTACGATGAACAAGTAGCATTTATGAATGATCAAGCCAATAATTATCATGGCGAATATGTTACTAATGATGAAAAAGCAACAGCATATGCTTCTCAATTAACAACAATGAAGTCAACATATGATGCTGGTCTAAAGTCAGTAAAAGACCTTGCTGGAAAGACAGTATGTGCACTATCTTCAAGTTCAGGCTCAGGTTACATTTATCCATCAGTTTTACTTTACGAGAATGGTTTAACATTTACAACTGGTACACCAGATGCTTCTAAAGGTGAAGTAAAATACTTACAAGTTAGTGGCCACACAGATTCAATCAAAGCTTTGTTACGTGGTGACTGCGATGCATCATTCTCTTACAATGATACAAGAAGAGATTTGTATTGGGTAAGTTCAAGTAATGCTTCTGCTGACTCTGATGGTGATGGAGTAGCTGATGAATACAAAGATATCTTTGCAGATACTAGAGTAGTTGCTCTAAGTACATTAATTTATAATGATACAATTTCAGCTTCTACTTCAATTAGTCAAGATTTAAGAAACAGAATTCAAAGAGCATTTATGAATGTTATTAAGACTCCAGAGGGACTAGAAGCATTGTCAGCTTATACTCATACAGGCTACAAATTAGCAACTGATTCCGATTACGAAGGAGAAAGAACAGTTTATAAATTTAAAGTAGAACATTTGAATAAGTAGTTTTAATTTATTAGCAATTATAGGAGGATTCTCGCATGATAAAATTTATTAACACAGGTAAAAAATATCCCAATGGATTCCAAGCTTTAGAAAACATTAACTTGGAAATCAAAGATGGAGAATTTGTGGCGATAATTGGTTTATCAGGTGCGGGGAAATCCACACTTTTAAGAACTATTAACAAAATGAATGCCGCAACAAGTGGGCAGGTATTAGTTAATGATAAAGATGTTAGTAAATTAGAAGGAAAAGAATTACGAGAATTACGAAGGAGTATAGGAATGATTTTCCAATCCTTTAACTTAGTAAAAAGAGCAAGTGTTTATAAAAACGTCTTGGCAGGTAGAGTGGCTTATCACTCTACCTTCAAGACGCTTTTTGGTATTTTCCCAGAAGAAGATAAAATTATGGCACTTGAAGCTTTAGAAAAAATGGGAATTCTCGATAAAGCTTATGAAAGAGCAGACCGTTTGTCTGGAGGACAACAACAAAGAGTTGCACTTGCACGAGCTTTAGCTCAAAACCCAAAAATTATTTTAGCTGATGAACCTGTAGCCTCATTGGATCCTATCACAACATTAGCTGTTATGGATGACTTTAAACGCATCAACAAGGATTATGGCATTACTATTGTAGCTAATATGCACCATGTTGACTTGGCTGTTAAATACGCTGATAGAATTATTGGATTACAGGCTGGCAAACTCGTATACGATGGACCATCTGATGCAATTGATGAAGAAAAATTGATTCAAATATATGGTCGCTCATTACATGCCGATGAGGTTCATGGAAGAGTTGATACACCAAAAATTAAAGATGTTGCAGGAACTTCTGCTTTTAATAAAGAAAACAAAAAGGAAAAAAAGAAATCAGTTAAGTTTTCTGATATTGAAGGAGAATAGTTATGTTAGCAGCAAAAACGATTACCTTACCTAGTGGAAAGACTGTCAAGCAACCATTTAACAAAATAATTATTCCTGCTGTCATTTCGATTGCGGTTTTTATTGTATGTGGATGGGTTGTTTTACAAAATAAAGGTACATTAAAGTTATATGAAATAGGAACAATATTTAAACAATTATTTTCTCCTACAGATTATCCAGCAATGAATATTCATCATACATGGGCAGATTACTTTGGATATTTATTTTCTTTAGAGATAAGAGAAGCTCTTGGTGAGACCTTAAGAATGAGCTTTATTGGTTCAATAATAGGATCTGTTCTTTGCTTGCCTTTTGCTATATTATGTAGCCAAAATATTGTGAAAACAAAATGGATATATGTTCCTATGAGATTTATCATAAATCTTGTTAGAACAATGCCAACAATGGTTATGGCCGTAATTGCAGTCTCTCTTATTGGTATGGGAGCATTAGCTGGAATTATTGCTACTTCTATTTTTACTTTTGGAATAATGACAAAAATGTTATATGAGTGTATTGAGGCTCTAGATATGGGACCATATGAAGCTTTGCAATCATGCGGTGCCAATAAAACTCAAGCCTTTTTCTATTCGGTTTTCCCACAACTATTACCAACTTATTTAGGATATTTTATTTATAATTTTGAAATTAATGTGAGAACTTCAATCGTTTTAGGTTATGTAGGTGCAGGAGGACTTGGTGTTATTTTACAAGCAAACATGGATAGTATCTATACTAGAAGTAGAGTTGGGGCTATCTTAATTATGATGTTCTTATTAGTCTTATTAATGCAAGCCTTCACCCGTTATGTAAGGGGGAAATTGCAATGATGAAATTTTGGAATAAAGAGAAACACGAGATTAAAAAAGCTCAAACACAGCTTAATGATCAAGAACAAGCAAGCCAAGTAGTAGCTGATAAATATAATCAGCGTCCAAAAAAGTGGATTTATAATAGTGCAATAGCTTTGATTGTAGTTGCTGCCGTTATTTATTCATTTATCTCTTCTGATATTTCTATAAGAAATGTAGATTTTGCAACACAATTTTATTACTTGTGGAGAGGGTTTACTCATCCTAATACTGACTTCTTGTTTGACATGTCAAAGGGTGGAGTTCCTTATTTAACATTAGAGACAATTGCAATTGCCTTTTCAGGGACTTTCCTTGCTGCCATTTTAGCCATTCCTTTTGGTTTTTTAACAGCTAAAAATGTAGTTGGTAAACATTGGTCAAAATTGGGCGAAGTAATTTTAATAGTAATTAGAACATTTCCAGAAATAGTTTTAGCATTAGTACTTATTAGAGTTATTGGTATGGGAGCAACTACTGGTGCTTTAACAATTGGTATTCACTCAATTGGTATGCTAGCAAAACTTTACGCAGAGGCTATCGAGAATATGGATCAAGGGCCAATAGAAGCTCTTGATGCTGTGGGAGCTAATATTTGGCAAAAGATTAGATATGGTATTTTACCTCAAGTTATTCCTGATTTCTTGTCAGTAGCTTTATATAGATTTGATATTAATGTCAGGTCAGCAACAATTTTAGGTATGGTTAGTGCCGGAGGTCTTGGCGCACCACTAATATTTGCTTCTCAAGCATGGAACTGGTCACAAATGAGTTCAGTTTTGATAGCTATTGTAATAATGGTAATAGCTGTAGACTTTATATCAAGCAAATTAAGACAAAAATTAGTATAAAAAATAAACTGCCTCTTGGGGCAGTTTTTAATTTTAAAAAAACTTTGCAATGTTTTAATAATTATATTATAATTAATGAGCACTTAAAGTGAAGGAAGTGCAATTTCTCTTCGCCATTTTATTATTGATAATGGCCGAATTGTCCAAGAGGAGGTGTCCGTATGAAAAAGTACGAAACAATGATTATTCTAAACGTCAATTTAGAAGAAGAAGCCCGTAAAGCAGCCCTAGAAGGATTGCTAGATGTTTTAAAGACTAACGGAGCAGAAAAAATTGAAGTAAATGAATGGGGTAGTCGCGAGTTTGCTTATGAAATAGAGAAGCAAACAAGAGGTTACTATGTTGTTCTCACATATGAAACAAACAATATGCTTTTAAATAAAGAGTTTGAACGTATTTGTGGAATCAACCAAAATGTTGTTCGCCATATGACTATAGCTTTATAGTAGGAGGGGAAATAACATGATAAATAGAGTTGTATTAGTTGGAAGATTGGTTCGTGATCCAAATGAACTACGTCGCTCAGTTAATAACAATGCGGTTACATCCTTCACTATAGCTTGTGATAACCGATTTGCAAAACAAGAAGAAAATAAGACAGACTTTATTAATTGTGTAGTTTGGAACAAAACAGCAGAGTTTGTTTCTCAATATGCAAGAAAAGGAAGTCTTGTTGGAGTTGAAGGTAGACTTCAATCACGATCATACGAAAAAGATGGTCGTCGAGTTTATGTATTAGAAGTAGTTTGCGATAATGTTCAACTACTAGAGCCTAAAAGCGTAAATACCCAAAGAATTAGTGATGATTTTTCACAACCTGGGTATGATTCATATCAAAGTCAAACATCTACTAAAAATACCAATGAAGACTATTCGCAAGGTATTGATGTACCAGATGATGACTTACCATTTTAAAGGAGGAAATTATTATGGCATTCAAAAAGCAACGTCCTAGAAAAAAGGTTTGTTTCTTTACAAAGAACAAGATTACATATATTGATTACAAAGACGTAGATTTACTTAAGAGATTTATATCAGCAAATGGTAAAATTTCACCACGTCGTGTAACAGGAACCAGTGCTAAATATCAAAGAATGTTAGCAATAGCCATCAAGCGTGCACGCCAAATGGCATTACTTCCATACGGAATTGAGTAATTTTGAAAATTATACCCCCAGAAGTCTGGGGGTTTTTTCAAAAAAGGAGGATATATGAGAAACGACACTAAAAGGCTAGTAGAAGGTGCATTATTTGTAGGTATATATTGTGTATTCTTTTTAGTGTCACGTTTTTTAGGAGGTTTTTTAGAAAGTATTGCATTTTTTATTTTGCCTTTACCATTAGCAATATTTACTAGAAGGTATGGATATAAAAAAGCATTAATACCTTTCTTTGCAATTCTTATTTTGGGAAGTTTCTTCAATTTAATGTCAACAATATTTTATGTGTTAACAGCTAATATATTGGGTATTGTATATGGAGAATTGATTAGAAGAAATTCTAGTGATATTAAGATTTTGTTAGTTTGTGCATTAACATCAATGGTTGTTAATACTCTTACAATGGTTATTTTCGCAAATTTATTCAATTATGATATTATAACGGAAATTAATATTATAATTGAGTATATTTATAAATTAATGAGAATAAATGGTGATGATGAATATTTAAAGATAATAGTTGCTAAAAGCATTCCGACATTTATCTTCTTTATGGGAATAGTTGAAGGATTCTTGATACATTTTGCTAATTCTTTTGTTCTTTATAGATTAAAAGAAATAAATAAAATGCCAACTAATATTGTGTATCTAACATTACCTCAAAATATGGCTTTTGCTTATATTGTAGTCATAATATTATACTTAGTTTTCATACCTAATTATCTTGGAGCTGTAGGTATATGGGGAGTCATTTCCACAATAATATTTAATATTTTCTGGAGTGGAGTTCTGCTTTTCTTTTTCCAAGGATATATAAGTTCAGTATTATTTGCTAAAAGGAAGAATAGAATGCAAATCTATTTAATACTTGTTATAGTTGGGATTTTCTTATTTACTGTTTATTTTGTTTTAATAGAAGCTGCTATAGGATTCATTTTCGTTATTAGTGATTATCACAAAAAATTATTGTATAATAAATGAAGTAGTGGGAGTTGATAATAATGCTTAAAAAACTCAAAAAAATCAAAGTAACAACGTTAACTTATCTTTTAATTGAAACTCTTTTAATATTTGCAGTAATTGTATTAAAGCTTTTTTATTATGAACAATACTTATTTATAGATAACATTAACTTTGTTTATTTCTTTTTCTTAGCATTAATAGGGTTTAACATTTATTATATAACTTCAACAATAAGAAGCATTGAAGTCATTGCTCAAAGAAATTATCAAGACATTAAAAGTGTTCTTGGAGCCGATATTAGTGAGGGATTATTATTTGGTCAAGTTGGATTAATTATGTATGATTCAAATAAAGAAATTATTTGGACATCAGAACTTTTTGATGATAGAAATATTAAATGTCTTGGTAAAGATGTAATAGTTCTTTTTCCAGAATTAAAATCTTTTTTTACTGAAGGTCCTAAAGTACCAACAGAATTAAGATGTAACTATAATAACAGAATATATAATGTACTACATATGCGTGAGTTAAATGTATTAGTTTTTAAAGATGTTAGTGAACTTGAGGATTTATATGAACTTAGAAAGAATGAATTTCCAGTTTTCTTAACATTGTCAATTGATAATTTAACAGATATTGCAAACCTAGCAAAAGATGAAAGATTTACTCAAGTAGAACTTGATATCCGTAAATCCATTCTTGAATGGGCTAAAAAATATGATGTTTTTATCAAGAGGATAAAAGATGATATTTATTTAATTCTTACCAATGAAAAAAAATATGAAGAAATAGTATATGATAAATTTGATATTGTTGAAAAAGTAAGAGAACTTACAAGAGAAAATTCTGTTCCAATAACCATAAGTATTGGTGTTGGAAGAGGAGTAACTGATTACCTAGCATTATCAGAATTATCATCTTCTGCAATAGATGTTGCACTTAGCCGTGGTGGAGGTCAAGTTGTTATTAATAACTATGGTTCTCATATGGAATTTTATGGAGGAACTGAAGATATTGTTGCTAAGAAAAACTCAGTGCGTTCAAGAGTATTAGCACAATCACTATATGCACATATTCAGACTAATTCTACCATTCTTGTAGTACCACATGATGTTGCGGATTTTGATGCAATAGGTGCGGCACTTGGTGTTTATACTTTAGCAAAATATGCTAAGAAGAATTCCCATATAGTGTGTGAGCTTTCAAATATGGAAATGAAAACTAGATCTGCTATTAGAGATATTTTTTCAAAAGAAGAAATTGATGATATTTTTATTTCAGAAGAAAAAGCACTTCAACTCAACAACGATAATACATTAGTAATACTTGTTGATGTTAACCGTTCAAAATTGACTACATGTCCTA
>JBAXYK010000008.1:0-11140 GCA_041670825.1 Bacilli bacterium
AAGAGTGAAATAAAAAATGAAAATAGATAAAAAGAAAAGAGTAGTTTATTATAGCGACTCATTGAATGATGATTTTGCAGGCAATAGTTTAAAGGCAAAGCCTTTGCCAAAAAACTTTTCATATAATCGCGATAGTATAATATTTAAAATATTTCGTTTCTTTATATACTATGTTGTCGCAAAATTTATTCTTCATATACTTTGTTTTTTTACGGGTGTAAAAATAATTGGTAAAGAAAAAATAAAAGACTTAAAGGATGGTTATTTTTTATATGGTAATCATACTAAATGGATGGATGCTTTCATTCCAAGTGTTATGATAACGGGAGCAAGATACACCTATATTGTTTCTAAAACTGATGCTTTTGATAGTGTAGTATCACGCAATTTGTTGCAGGCACTAGGGATGTTTCCATTACCAACTTCTTATGAGTTTTATCGCCCATTTTTTGAAGAGTTAAATAGACATGTAAAAGATAAGAAACGTCCAGTTACTATATATCCTGAAGCCCATATCTGGCCATTTTATACAGGAATTAGGCCTTTTCCATTTTCTAGTTTTCACTATCCTGCAAAGCTAGGTGTTCCAGTAGTTCCTTTTTTTACAATTTATCGTAAAAATAAAGGATTGTTTAAGCTTATATATGGAAAAGCTCCAAGAATGACTATATATATAGGAGATCCAATTTATCCTGATCAAAATAAAAGTATTAAGGAAAATACTAATATGTTAGGTGAAAAAACTTATGAATATATGGAGAGTATAAAAAACAAATATCCTTCAGTAGAATATGTAAAGTATGTTTATTTAAAAGAAGAAGAAAAATAATTTTCAAGTGGTTAAGCCACTTTTTTTATTTATTTTAAAAAATTACCAATAAAACACAATAGCGATACGTATATTTAACAAAGAGTAGAAAAAGTGATACTCTCGAGGAGGAAAAGAAAATGAAAAAAATTATTATAGCATTAGCAGTGGCAGCCGGAGCAATGGGAGTTGCATCATGTGCTAATTTAGGAAGTAGCGATGAAGTATTTGCAACAGATGAAGGAATTTTCACATATCAAGCAATTTCTGCAAGTGAATTGTTAACCAATAGTTTACAAGTAGCAACAGCAGAAAATATGTCAGTAAAGATTGAGACAACAAATGATTATGCAAAATTACTTGATGATGGTACTGTTGTAGAAGATGAGATTGATAACATTGATAAGTATATTTCTATAGTAGATAAGTATATTGGTAGTGACAATGGGTTAACTGTTCAAGCCCAAGAATCAGATAATGCAGAATATGCTTATAAAGTAGAATATAGTGCTCCTAGCATTGAAGGAGAAAGAGTAGCATACACTTTGTATTACAATGAAGAATACTATGATACATCAACAACTACAACTACTGGAGTTCAAAATACACTTCAAGTAGCAGAAAATCTTCGTCAAGGACAAAGCAATTCTCAAAGTAAAGGTAAACTTGAAAGAAAATTCTATAGTGATGATGAAGATGGTATTAGATATTTATTATCAGGACTATTAATTAAAGGTGATCAAACATATCAAGTAGAGGGTCATAAAATAGTTGAAGATAATGAAGAAGTAATGCGTTTATATTCCTATATAGATAGTGAAAACTTTGTTGGAGTAACCTATAGAAGTGAAGATAATGAGAAAAAGTTCTTTTACCAAGTAATGGAAAATGGTGTAACAACAAGTTTATCAAGTATTAAAGTTGAAATTGAAGATAATCAAGTACAAATGAGATTAGAGTATGTTGATAATGGAGTATTAGCTAGTTACCGCATTAATAAAGAAACCTCTGAAACTGGCGAAACAATAAGATTGAGATATACTATTAAATCTGAAAATGGAGTTATTGATGAAGGACATGTAAATATTACTGGAACGATTGATGAAACAACAGGAGAATTAGTATATACATATAATTGCATTAATGATTCATCAAGTAATTCATTACAATTCCAACGTTTCCATCAATACAAACTCTCAAATAGTTTTAATAAATAAGCAGTACTATATTGGATTTTAAATAAAGTGTTATAATAGTCATCAGGGGGTGATAGTAAATGAAATCCTTTGATGACTATATTGATTTAATGATGAATAAGGATGAAGCCGCTTTTTTTGAAGTATACCAGCAGACTAAAGCTGGAGTATATTCAGTGATTGCTTCAATCATAAAAGATAGACAAGCAATTGAAGATCTAATGCAAGAAACATATATAAAAATGCTTAAAAGTTTAAATCAATACCAAAAAGGAAGAAGTTTTACCCCGTGGTTATTACAAATTGCTAAAAATCTTGCTTTAGATTATTATCGCAAGCATCAAAAAGAAGTTGTGATGGATATTCAAGAAAATGAGTATTTATTTACTAAAAATCAAGTTAATGAAAATCAAGAAATAGATTTAGAGCTTAATGAAATGCTTAGTTCCCTCACTATTGATGAAAGGGAAGTTGTAACACTTAAAATTGTTTCAGAAATGAAGTTTAAAGATATTGCTGAAAGTTTGAATAAACCACTAGGAACAGTTTTATGGATTTATAACAAAGCAATAAAGAAAGTCAAAAATGATTTAGAAAGGAGGAAATTAGTATGAAAAAAAATGAAGTTAAAAAATTAATAAAAGAAACAGCATTAAAAGAGACACCAGAAGTATTTGCTAAAATAGATTTTAAAAATATTGAGATTCCTCCTTATGAAAATAAAAAGGAAATAAGGGATACTAGAAGAAGAATTCCAAGATTAGCCTGGGCTCTTGCTTCAGTATTAGTTGTAGTAGGATCAATATTTACTTATAACTATTTTGATCAAAATAAAACAAGTGATATAGTAATGGCTTCTACAGAAGAAGTCTTAGGTTTTCCAATAATATCTTCAAGTACATTATTAAATGAATTTGTAGTTGAAAACATTGCAAATTTATCAACATCAGAGTATTTAAGATATGGAAATAATAATACAAATGAAAATAGTGAAGAAGATGAACTGTTGATATCTTCACAAAATGAATCTTTAAATAGATATGTAAATATGCTAGAGATTTTAATAGGAGATAAGACAAACTTAAAATATGAGATGAATGAAAATTCAAACAATACTTATGAGCTTCGTTATTCAACAATAGATTTAATAGGTAATTCTCGCACTTATAAAGCTTATATTAATGAGATAGAAAATAATCAAAGTAAAGTAGACTATACTGGTAATATATCAATAGATAATAATGAATATACTTTTGAAATGGAGCAACTAAAAAACAATAATGCTGAACAAAGTAAATTAAGGCTATATTATAATTTAGAGAACTATGTCGAATTTAGTGATAGAACTGTTGGTAAAAAAAGATATTATGATATGTCAATTTATTATCAAGGAGTATTACAAGAACAAAGTGAATTATTATTGACACTAAATAAAGGTCAAGTCTCAGCTTCACTAAATGTTTCCAAAAATGGTGTTGATAGTGAGTATATAATTAATAAGCAAGAAAATAAGATTATGAACATTGATTATACTTGTACTTCAAACTCAATAACAGAAAAAGGAAATATAAATATAGAGGCTAAAAGTGAGCAAAATGGACAATATTACTATAATTATTTAATTAAATCAGGGAATGCAACCATTAATTCTCGAGGTAAAAGATCAAATAAATAAGTTAGATAAAGCGACTATTGAAAAATAGTTGCTTTTTTTCTTTTACTATTTCTTTACAATTCTTTACAAAATGCTGGTTTTTTGTACTTTTAGTAATAATTAATATATAGGTATAAAAAGGAGCAATGAAACTAATTATGAAAAAATTCTTAAATTTAATAGGTAGTGTAATAATTGGATTAAGTTTAGTTGCTTGTGGAGGAACATCTACTAGTTCTTCATCAAGTAGTACAAGTCCAAGTAGTAGTTCAAGTAGTGTAAATGATGCAAATATTAAAGTATACACAAGAGACACAACAAGTGGTACTAGAGATGGATTTTTTACAACAATAAAGTTTGAAGAAGCAGTAAAAGACAACACAAAGCTTGTAAGCGGTTATGTTGAACTTGCTAGTAATGGTGACATGATAAATGGTGTAAAGAATGATGAATTTGGTATTGGGTATATCTCTCTTTCTACACTAGAGACTTCAGGATTAAAAGGATTGGTGTATGAAAATGTCCAACCAACAGAAGCAAATGTTTTAAATGGCACTTATAAATTAACAAGAAATTTCAATTATATCGTTAGAACAGAATATGATAATACTCGTAAAGAGCAAATAGTTGATGCCTACTTAGCATTTCTAACAACAAAAGAAGCAAAGGCAACTGTTGTTGAAAAACATGGTATTCTTGAAATTAAAAGTAGCGATCCTTCATGGCAAACAATTAAAAGCAATTACCCTATTTGTAACCAAGATAATAGTGATATAACAATATATTTTGGTGGCTCTACATCCGTTGAAGGAATTGCTAAGGCTCTCTCCGCTGAGTTTTCTACATTATGTGGAAACTTTGTTGCCGAACATAATCACACAGGTAGTGGTGATGCTTACAAGAGAACTCAAGGTTCTGAAAAAGATGGTGCTAGTAAACTAGATATAGCCTTTGCTTCAAGAGAATTCAAATTAGCTGATAGTGAACCTGCAGCAACTGAATCTTATGGTAAGATCTGTGTTGATGCAATAGTAGCAGCAGTCAATAGTAAAAATACAGTGTCTAAAGTAACAGCCGTTCAACTAAAAGGTATTTACGAAGGCACAATTACTAAATGGAGTCAATTGAGTTAAGAATGGTCAATAGACTATTCTTTAAATTATTATGGGGAAGTATTTAACTAATCAAATAAACCCTAATAATATTAAGCATAGAGCAATTAATGACAAAATAACTAAAGCAATTTTTATGGCAATAACAGTGCTATGTGCTTTAGTTATTGTCTTAATTGTTATTTTCGTTTTTATTAAGGGAATTAGTCCTTTCATTAACGATTATATTATTGATGGGATTAGTTATAGAGTTAACTTCTGGGGATTTTTAAGAGGAGATTTTTGGTTTCAACCACCTAATATTTATGGTGCAGGATTTATAATTATTAATACAATGTATGTAACCTTACTTGCATTATTAATTGCCGTTCCAACTTCAGTTTTTACTTCTTTGTTTATAAGTAAAATTGCTCCTAAAAAAGTTGGATCAATAGTAAGTTATATTGTTGAACTTTTAGCAAGTATTCCTTCAATAATATATGGTCTTTTTGGAGTAGGAATAATCACTAAAATAGTAAAGTTTTTTGCGGGTCTAGTAAATTATCAAAGTGCTGGAGGAATATCTACACTTGCAACAGTTCTAGTTCTTGCAATAATGATAATTCCTACAATTACTATGTTAAGTACAACAAGTATTAATGCAGTGAAAAAAGATATAATAAATGGTTCACTTGCTTTAGGAGCTTCAGTTACTCAAACAAATTTTAAAGTTGTTTTAACAAGTGCTAAATCCGGAATATTTGCAGGAGTTATTTTAGGGGTTGGTAGAGCATTAGGAGAAGCTACAGCTATTTCGATGGTTGCTGGTAATGCTGGTGGTGGACCAACATTTAATTTATTTGACACAACTAGAACACTTACAACAACTATGCTTTTAGGATTAAAAGAAACATTAGGGTTAGATTATGATATTCGTTTTAGTGTAGGAATTCTATTAATTATCATAATTTTATTGACTAATATCTTGCTTAATGTAGTAAAAAGAAAGATAGGTAAAGTAAAATGAGAAAAATAAAAGAAATATTACTAAATGCAATTACTTATCTATTTTCAGGGTTTGAAGTTTTGGTATTAGGAGCAATCCTTGTATATATTTTTTCTAATGGATTCTCTTCATTATCTTTAGAACTTCTAACTGGTAATTATTATGAGAAGGTAGAAACTTTAGAATATACTCGTCAAGAAACAATAAAAGATTATTTGAATCCTGGACTTGATGATAGTTATTTTTCAAGTAAATGGGGAATATCTTTTATAGATACAGAAAATAAAGCAGGCGAAAAGATTGTAATGATAAATTACGTTGATGAGTATTCACCATTACTAAGTATGACTAATTCTTCAACAAAAGAATATGCAAGTCTTGTAGAAAAGCAAGTAATTACAAAAGTTATCCTAGAAGATTTAGATGGTAATATGTATTTAGGATTTGCTAAAAATGGCGCAGATTCTATTGCTGAGGCTTTTGATAAAGGTGATATTATAACAAATCTTGTGGTAACTACATCAGGTGGAGGAATAAGAGGATCTTTATTAACAACACTATATCTTATTTTATTAACGTTGTTAATAGCATTACCTCTTGGAGTTGGTGCAGCAATATACTTAACTCAATATGCTCCAAAAAACAAAATAACTAGCATAATGCAAAGTATGATTGATATGACAAGTGGTATTCCTTCAATAATATTTGGGCTTGTGGGAGCAATTGTTTTCATACCTTTCATGAATAATTTAATAGGTTCTGATGGAGGAAGTATTGCAAGTGGAGCATTAACACTAGCAATTATGCTTCTACCAATAATAATAAGAACAACTGAAGAAGCAATTAATGTAATACCAACAACTTATAGAAATGCTTCTTTAGCTTTAGGAGCAAGTTCTACACAAACAACATTTAAAGTTATCTTACCTAATGCTTTAGGAGGAATATTAACTTCAGTTTTATTATCAATAGGTAGAATTATTGGTGAAAGTGCAGCACTTATTTATGCTGTAGGAACGGCAATTAAAGATACGGCAATCATAAATCAAAAGTCAACTTCTCTTGCAGTTCATATTTGGAGTCTTATGAGTGGAGAAAGTCCTAATTTCGAACTATCGTGTGCAATTTCAATAGTAATTCTAGTTATTGTTCTAGTTTTGAGTATTATTACTAAATTAGTAGCAAAAAAATTAAATAAATTTGAGGTGGAGTAAATGGAAAAGATATTTAAAGTAAGTAATTTCAATCTTTCATATGGGACTAACCATGTACTAAAAGATGTAAACATAGATATATATAAAAATAAGGTAACAGCCTTTATTGGACCTTCAGGGTGTGGTAAATCAACTTTGTTAAGGTGCTTTAATAGAATGAATGATTTAATAGATAATTGTATTATGGTTGGAAGTATTGATTATCAAGGTGGTGACGTTAATAATATAAATGCTATGGAGTTAAGAACTAAAGTGGGAATGGTATTTCAAAATCCCAATCCTTTCCCGATGAGTATTTATGATAACATTGCCTATGGACCTCGATGTCAGGGAATAAAAAGTAAATCATTATTAAATAAAATAGTTGTTGATGCTTTAAAAAAAGCAGCATTATATGATGAGGTCTCAGGTAGAATGAAAGAAAATGCTTTAAGTTTATCAGGAGGTCAACAGCAACGACTATGCATTGCTAGATGTATTGCAATGGAACCGGAAGTTATTTTAATGGATGAACCAACAAGTGCTCTAGATCCTATTGCAACATTAAAAATAGAAGAACTAATTGATAAATTGAAAGAAGATTATACTATTATAATTGTTACTCATAACATGCAACAAGCAGCAAGAATTTCTGATTATACGGCATTTTTTATGTTAGGAGAAATAGTTGAATATAATGAGACTACAGAGTTATTTAAAAATCCTCAAAATAAAAAGACAGAGGATTATATAACAGGAAGGTTTGGATAGGAGGTAAGTAATATGAACTTAAATGAAGAACTTGAAAAATTAAATCAAATGATTTTAAAGATGGCAGATACAGTCCAGGAACACTATAGAAGGGGTATGGATATCTATCAAAATTATGACAAGGATAAACAATATGAAATGATTGATGATAGTATTATTGATCATCAAGAAAGAGAAATTGAAGAAGAGTGTCTTAATATTCTAGTAAGAGAAAGACCATATGCTGGAGATTTAAGAAGGGTATCGGGAATACTAAAATTAGTTGCAGATTTAGAAGCAATAGGAGATTATGGAGAAGATGTAATGAATTTCAGTTTGAAACTTCAAAATGTTGAGCGTCATAAAATTCCCCAAATTGATGAAATGGTCGAAGTGGTATTAAAGATGGTCAATGACTGTATTTTTAGTTATGTAAAACAAGATACAAATCTTGCTAATGAAGTTATTAAAAAAGATGATATAGTTGATGAAATGTATGCTAATACAGTTGAATACTTAATTGAAGCAAATAGAACTAGAAAAGTATCCTCAGCATTTGCTATATATACAACCTTAGTGATAAAATATATGGAAAGAGCAGCTGATAGAGCAGTTAATGTAGCTGAGTGGGTTGTTTATATAAAAAGTGGTTTTCACAAAGATAAAAAAATATTTTGAGGTGAGTTATGGAGTACTTAATATATTCTGTTGAAGATGATAAAGATATTGCTCATATTATTAATGTTACCTTAACAAAACAAGGTTACAAAGTAGAAACCTTTTTTGATGGTAAATCACTTTTTGATGCCTTAAATAATAAAAAACCAAATATGATTTTATTAGACATGATGCTTCCAGATATTCAAGGTCAAGAAATTTTGAAAACTTTGCGCAATAACAAAGAATATGATGATGTTGAGATTATCATAGTATCAGCCAATAGAATGATAATGGATAAGGTTGATGGCCTAGATTTAGGAGCGGATGACTATATAGAAAAGCCTTTTGATATACTTGAATTAATGTCGAGAATAAATGCTAAAGTAAGAAGACACCAAAAAAGTAAAATAATTACGCTAAAAGATATAACTATAGATATTAATAAGCACACATGTTTTAAAGATAATAAAGAAGTAATCTTAACTGTTAAAGAATTTGCAATATTAAGTCTACTTTTTGAATCTAAAGGTGATGTTGTTAGTAGAGATAAGCTATTAAGTCATATCTGGGGTGATGAATCAGGATATGAAAGTAGAACTGTTGATATGCACATTAAGTCTTTACGTCGCAAACTAAAAGATGATAAAGGAGAAGTAATTGTAACTGTCTATGGCTTAGGTTATAAGGTGAATTTATGAAAAAAAGATTTATAATATTTAATACTATTTTCGTCTTTATAGCTTTATTGCTACTTCTTTTTGCTAACAGTTATATTGTTTCTAATATCAATAAACAAAATACTGAAGAAGAAATTCAAAATTATCTTCATGTCGCCGAAGAAATCTTTGATGGGACAAATGCCACAAAAACAACAAGTATTCTTCATAAAGCGGATGCGGATTTAAGAATAACTATTATAGATTTACAAGGTAATGTAATTGCTGATAGTTCGTCAGTTCAAGAATTTGAATCACATTTAACTAGACCAGAAATCTTAAAATTAGGGACAATCTCTTATAGGTATTCAACAACATTAGGAATGAAAATGATGTATTTAGCATCCTATGATGATGGTTATTATTTAAGAGTTGCTATTCCTCAAACAACAATAAATGCTACTGTTAAAAACCTAGTAATATATGGTTCTATTGTTTTACTTGTTATTTTAGCATTATCACTAATTTTCATTTTTAAGTCCACTAAAAACATGTTTAAACCCTTGAAAAATCAAATTAATAAATTAGAAAAAATAGTGGGTAAAGATAGTGAATACGCTGGTGAAGATATTGAAGTATTATCTAATCAAATAGATGAAGTAAATAGTTTAATTAATGCAAAAATTGAAACCATACAAAATGATAAAGACAAAATCACTTTTGTATTAAATAGTATTAATCAAGGTCTTATAGTAATAGGTGATGCTCAAAAAGTAATAATGATAAATAGTTTTGCTTCAAATATTTTTAAATTTGATGAGCAAGAAATCATTGATAAACCATATATTTATTTGATAAGAGATTTAGGATTAAGAAATCAAATAGAACAAGCAATGAATAAAATGATTTTTTCATCAATGGATTATAAAGTTGATGGGAAAACATACTTATTCAATTTTAATAGTATCAATTATGGCTGGAGTTCTACAGGTCATAAACAAAATGGAGTAGCAATATTAATTCTTGATGTAACAGAAGCAAGAAATATAGCTACTATGAAAAGAGAGTTTTTTGCTAATGCATCTCACGAATTAAAAAGTCCTTTAACATCAATTATTGGCTATCAACAAATGATTCAACAAGGAATAATAACAGATGAAAAAGAAATAAAAGATGCAACATCTAGAACAATAAAAGAAGCTACTAGAATGAATAAAATAATAATAGATATGCTTGAACTTTCAAAATTAGAAAGTAGTAATAAAAAGGCTGTAGAAAAAGTAAATATAAAAAATATAATTGATGAAAGTGTAGAAGCAAGTAGTAAAGAGATGCTTGATAAGAAAATATCTTTGGAATTATTATTAGAAGATTTTGAATTATTAGTTAATAAAGAAGATGCCTATAATTTAATTCATAATCTTGTTGATAATGCAATCAAATACAATGTAAAAGGTGGTTCTATTAAAATTGTTTCTAACTCTAAAAATAAAGAATTATCAGTAGAAGATACAGGTATTGGTATTGATAAGAATAACCAAAACCGAATATTTGAAAGATTTTATCGAGTAGATCAAGGTAAGGATAAAGAAATTGGTGGTACTGGATTAGGACTTTCTATAGTAAAACATATTTGTTCAACATATAATTATAAGATAAGAGTAGAAAGTGAATTAAATAAAGGAAGTAAGTTTACAATATTTTTTGAAAATAATGAAGATAATAAGGAGTAAGTAATGCATTTTATAAAGTCCAAAACAATTTTAGGTAAGAATAATAATATCAATCTTTATCGGGGTTGTTCTTTTGGATGTATTTATTGTGATGCTAGAAGCAGTTGTTATCATGTTGATAATTTTGAAGATATTGGAGTAAAAGAAAATGCAATAAAGATACTAGATAAAGAACTTGCTAGTAAAAAGGTACCAGTGCTAATTACTACAGGAGCCATGTCAGATCCTTATTGTAAGCTTGAAGAGACTTTAGGTGTAACAAGGAAGATGCTAGAGTTATTTATTAAATATAGGTGTGGAGTTATGTTTTTAACTAAATCTACACTTGCTTTAAGAGATCTAGATTTATATAAAAAAATAAATGAACAAGCTAAAGTGCTAGCAAGTTTTACT
>JBAXYK010000009.1:0-10486 GCA_041670825.1 Bacilli bacterium
GTATTGTTATATCCATTAGCAAGAAATTCTCCCACAACTTTTTCGCTACTTCCTCCAGTTCCATTACCATTTGGATCTCCGCCTTGAATCATAAATTTATTTATAACTCTATGAAAAGTTAAACCATCATAAAACCCTTCTGAAACTAATTTTTGGAAATTAGCAACGGTTTTGGGAGCAATATCTTCATATAATTCAAATTGCAAGACGCCAAAATCTTTTATACTTATTTCGCCTGATGTAGAATAGTTACTTTTTGAAGAGCAACTACTACCAGTAATTACTATAATAAAAACAATAAGAAATCCAAATATTTTCTTCATACGATGCCTCCTGATTTTGAATATTACATAAAAAATTATACATTAAAATTAATAATTTATAAATGTGTATTTAATAAAAAAATATGGGCATACACGGTTATGCCCATATTCGTCTCTAAAAAGAGACATTTATACAAAGGGAAGGTAAATTGTCGTTATTTTTTGGCTTTTGCTTCTTTAATTGCATCAATTAGTAATGGAACAATTTTGTTGACATCACCAACAATACCTAAATCAGCAACAGAGAAAATTGGTGCAAATTTATCTTTATTGATAGCTATAATGTATTCTGATTCTTCCATACCTGCTACGTGTTGAATTGCTCCAGAAATTCCTAAAGCAAAATAAACATCTGGATGAACAGTTTTACCTGTTTGTCCTACTTGGCATGATTGATCAATAATTTTAGCATCTACAACAGCTCTTGATCCAGAAACTGTAGTATTTGGTCCAATAGTTTCTGCAAGTACTGATAATGTTGGGAAATTATCTTTACCAACTCCACGTCCTCCAGAAACAAGAATTTTTGCATCTTCAATCTTTTTCTTAGATACTTCGGCCTTCTTGACTTCTACTAATTCGACCTTAAATTTATTTCTATCAAATTGAACTTTAACTTCTTCAATTTTGCCTTTTCTTTTTGAATCTTGTGTTAGCTTCTTAAAAACACCAGGTCTAACTGTTGACATTTGTGGACGATTATCTGGACTAATAATAGTTGCCATTAAGTTACCACCAAATGCTGGTCTTGTTGAAAATAATGAACCATCTTCTTCAACTTCTAGTTTTGTACAGTCTGCTGTTAATCCTGTGTGTAATCTTGCTGCTAATCTAGGAGCTAAATCACGTCCAATGCTTGTAGCACCTATCAAAATTATGTTTGGCTTTTTACTATTAATAATGTTGTAAGCAGCTTGAACATATTGTTCTGTAATATAATGCTCTAAACAAGCATCATCGACGAATAAGACTTCATCTGCTCCACCGGCAACTAACACATTTGCAAGTCCTTTAATTTTGCTTCCTAGTAAAAAAGCAATCAACTTTGAATGTGTTTTATCTGCTATCTCGCGACCTTTACCCAGTAATTCTAGGGAAATATCAGCAAGGACTCCATCTCTTTGTTCAATGAAGATATAAACATCTTTGTAATCTTTAAATTCCATTTTGTTGTCCTCCTATAATACAAACTTTTCTAATAGTTTATCTAATATTATTTTGGTCGCTTCTTGTGGATCTACTTCATATAATTGACCAGGTTGTTTTAGTGCTTTAGCAAATGATTCTTTTACTTTTGTTGGAGAACCTTTTAATCCTAGTCTTGCTGGATCTGCTTTTATAGTATCTGCAGTCCATAAATCTATCTTTTTCTCGCGATAAGCCTCAATAATACCTGGAACGCTCATATAACGTGGTTTATTCATATCTGATAATACTGTCATAACAAAAGGTGCTTTTACCTTTAAAACATAACTTCTATCTTCTACTTTTCTTGTTATATGGAAAACTCCGTCACCTTTATAGTCAATTCCTGCAGCATAAGTGATTTGTGGTAAATCAAGGAATTCAGCAAGTTCAGGTCCTACTTGAGCTGTATCACCATCAATTGCTTGACGTCCTGTTATTACGAAATCGTAATCTAATTGCTTTAAAGCATATGATAATGCTGTAGAAGTAGCCAATGTATCTGCACCAGCAAACTTAAAGTCACTTAATAAAATCGCACGATCAGCACCCATTGCCAAAGCTTCTCTTAAAGCTTCTTCTGCTTGCATTGGTCCCATAGATAAAACTATTACCTCAGCACCATGCTTATCTTTCATCGTCAATGCTGCTTCTAATCCAGCTTTATCATCTGGATTAATAATACTTGGCACACCTTCACGAATTAATGTCCCTTTAACTGGATCAATTTTTATTTCCGTTGTGTCTGGAACTTGTTTTAAACATACTACTATTTTCATTTTTTATCGCTCCTTACCTTAGAACGGAACCAGCAATGACCATTCTTTGGACCTCTGATGTTCCCTCATAAATTTCTGTTATTTTTGCATCGCGCATCATTCTTTCAACTGGATATTCTCTAGTGTATCCATAACCACCAAACATTTGAACGCATTTTGTTGTAACTTCCATTGCAGTTTCAGCAGCATAAAGTTTTGCCATTGCTGCTCTCATGCTTAGATCTTTACGCTTTGTTTCTTTAGCAATTGCAGCATCTTCGACAAGAAGTCTTGCTGCCTCTACTCTTGTAAACAAATCTGCTATTCTAAATTGAGTGTTTTGGAATGAAGCAATTGTTTTCTTAAATTGTTTTCTTTCTTTAGTGTATTTTATAGTCTCTTCAAGAGCTCCTTGAGCAATTCCCAAAGCTTGTGAAGCAATTCCTACTCTACCACCATCTAGAGTCTTCATAGCAATAACAAATCCTTTGCCTTCTTGACCCAAAATGTTATCTTTAGGAATCCTGCAATTTTCAAAAATTAATTCGCAAGTTGAAGAACCTCTAATTCCCATTTTCAATTCTTTCTTACCAATTGTAAATCCAGGAGTACCATCTTCAACGATAAAAGCACTAATGCCTTTTAGACCCAATGATTTATCAGTCATAGCAAATATAATATATACATGAGCATAACCAGCGTTTGTTATAAAAATCTTTGAGCCGTTTAATACCCATTCATTCCCATCTAATACAGCAAATGTTTGTTGTCCTGCAGCATCACTACCAGCATTAGGTTCTGTTAATCCAAATGCTCCAAGCCACTCACCTGTTGCAAGTTTTGGCAAATACTTACGTTTTTGTTCTTCTGTTCCGTTTTCATATATTGGAGCCATGCACAAAGAAACATGTGCTGAAAGAACTGTAGATGATGTTGCACATGCTTTGGCAACTTCACTAACAGCAAGAGAGTACATTTGATAATTTCCGCCTGCTCCTCCATATTCTTTTGGAAGTACTATTTTATAAAATCCTAGATCTCCCATTTTCTTTGCAATTTCAACAGGAAACTTTTCTTCTTCATCTGTTTCTTGTGCAAATGGTTTTACTTCATTTTCAACGAATGCTTTCAACATTTTTTGGAAAGCAGTCATTTCCTTGGTCATTTCAAATCCCATAAATATTCTCCTTTATCCTTTATTCATAGCAACAGCAAATCCTGTGGTAACAACTTTACCATCTTGATTTGTTACTGTAGTTTTGAGACGATAGATTCCTTTTTCTTTTTTCGTCCCTTCTTCAACGATTTCAACCTCAGCCGTAATTGTATCATTCAAGAATACTGGTGCAGTAAATTTTAATTCTTGCGACAAATAAATACTTCCTTGTCCAGGTAATTTATTTGCAAGAACTGCTGATATTAAACCTGCTGATATCATTCCATGAGCAATTCTACGACCAAAAATTGTTGTCTTTGCAAATTCTTCATCTAAATGCAAAGGATTAGTATCTAATGATACTTCTGAAAACTTTCTAACATCGGCATCAGTTATTTTTTTTGTTAAACTAGCCTTTGCTCCAACTAATAATTCCATGCCATACATCTCCTTTTTCCATGATTAATCGCATGATAAATGACAAAAAACCTTCCTTGTTTTCTTGTAAGAGGTTTTTTGTCATCTAATTAGCATTTTATCTTACTATATCTTAAAATCTACTTCGCTAATATTAATGAACCCCAATACTAATGAGGTGAAAACTAAAGGCTGCTCATACATTGAAGCGTGACCACAACTGCAAATTTTTACTAACTTCGAATTGGCAATTTCTTTATTGATCAATTCTTGTTGAGGGAAAGGTGTAAGGTAATCTTGGTCAGCTCCAATTACGAGCGTCGGCACACTAATTGTTTTTAATTTATCAACTACATTATGAGTATTCGCACTATTTGTTAATCTAATCATCGCATCTGTAAAAACTTTATTGCTAAATACAGGGAACAACACTTTTTCTCTATTACGCATCCAATTTAATTTTTCCTCATAAAAACTAGGGCTATAAATTACTGGAATTGTTGTAAAGTAATATGACTCACCATTACCTGATTGAGCTGCAATATTCCATGCTTTACCAATATCAGCAATCCAAGGAGAAGTATAGGCTGTTGTATTAGAAAGAACTAATCTATCAATATATGATTGATATTTAACAGCAAATTGAAGAGCAACTTCACCGCCATAAGAAATACCAACTATATTTACCTTAGCAATTTTTAGTTCATCTAATAATGCCTTAATAATTTCAACTTGAACATCTTGAGTATATTCAGAAGTAGCCTTTGATGATTGTCCTTGGTCTAGCATATCAAGTCTAATAACTTTATTGTTAGCACCAAATTGTGGCATTAATGGTTCCCAACTTAGTGTTGACATCATAATACCATTTAAAACCAAAATAGGCTTACCTTCTCCTGTGACATTGTAATAAATGTCATAATTCTTATATTTCAAAAAGGCCATTTATATTACTTCTTTCTCTCGCCAATTATTCCACATGCAACAGCGTCTTTGTACAATTGTTCTCTAAATTTTGGATGAGCTATTGAAATTAAAAGATCAACTCTTTCTGCAACTGTACATCCACTTAGATTAACTGCACCATATTCTGTAACAATGTAATGAACATCTTGTCTTTGAAGAGTAACTATTGCTCCAGGTTTTAGCTGTGCAACTATTTTTGACACTTCTTCTTTTTCGCCAGTTTCTGGATTTCTTACCATTGCAGTTGAATATAATGCAATGAATGAACGTCCATTTTTAGAGTTCCTTGCACCAATAGCAGTATCGGCTTGTCCGCCTGCACCACTAAATTGTAAAGAACCGATAGATTCAGAACAGCATTGTCCTGTCAAATCAACTTCTATTGTTGTATTTATTGAAACTTGATTATCGTTTTGACAAATAATCTTTGGATCATTAACATATGAACCATCAAAAATAGCAACAGATGGATTATTATCTATCAAATCATATAATTTCTTATTTCCTAAAGCAAATGTTGCTACTGATTTACCAGTATTTAATTGCTTACAAGAATTATCAACGACTCCTGACTCAATTAATTCAGCCATTCCTGATGTAAACATCTCAGTATGAATTCCTAGATGCTTCTTATTTTTTAAAGAGGCTGTTACTGCATTAGGAATGCCACCTATGCCCAATTGAATACAATCTCCATCATGTACATATTCAGAGATTATCTTACCAATGGCTAAATCTTTTTCTGTAAATGGAACATCTGGTAATGTTGGTAGTGGATAATCCACTGGAATCAAATAGTCTATTTCACTAACATGAATCTCAACATCGCCAAAAGTACGAGGATAATTCGGATTTATTTCAAGAATTGCAATTTTTGCATTTCTAATTGACTTTTTTTCATAAGTATTTCCTAGTGATAAAGAAATATAGCCGTGTTCGTCTGGAGGAGTAGCAACGCCAATAAAAATATCTGGAGTTACACGTTCTAGTCTGCGGTCACCGGCAAAATGCAAGTGATTTGGAATAAATGATGCATTGCCTTGATGATGTAATTTTCTTAATTGTGGAGTATAGAACCAGGCATCACAATAAAATGATTCTGGATAATTCATATAATCACATGCACAAACTGGAAGACAGTTAGTAATGTGAACATTTTTTACGCGATCTTTAATAGTATGTAATTTTGACATAAAAAGTTGGGCTTCAGATCCACCTAGTCCTGTAAAAATATACATATTGGACTTTACCATATCTAACGCCTTTTCTACAGTGATAATCTTATCTTGGTAATTAACCATAAAAATTGCCTCCTATTTTATAAATACGGGAGAGGGGTTCCCCCCTCTTCCCATTTCCTAAAACCAAATTACTATTTTTTCAATTGTGAAACTAATTGATCGATAGATGTCATTGGGTCAACTTCAACGAATGTACCTGTTGCAGCACTTTGTCCTGCAGCTGGTCTTTCATACTTAACGAATGATAAACTGTCTAGACCGATTCTTTGGCCGTTTGCGTAAGAAACTCCACCAGAAATAGCGATAGGAACACGTTTGCTCTCCATTGCTTCTAGGTAGTTTTCAGGAGTTAATTCTTTTTTAGCTTCATTAACTCTTTCCAAACCGACTAAGAATGCTTTTAAAGCTATAAATGAAGACATTGCATAAGCATTTACTTTATAAGCAGCTTTTTGATCTTCAGGAATGAATCCACCAACGTTTGCATCAACTACTTTGCAGTATTCTGCATAATCAGCTAAACGTCTGTCGGCTTCTGCTGAAGAACCAGCAACTTCATTAAATACGACCCATGCAGCACCATAAATATCAGAATTGTTTGCTTCAACAGCTTCTTCTGGCATATTTGTTGGGGCAATGTTAACGTATGTAGTAATAATTGGCTTTCCTCTTGAGGCAGCGTTTGTTTGAACTGCTGGATAAATAGCTTTGAAATAAGCTTGGTTAGCTGCAGCAATAATAACATCACAGTCTTTAACTGCTTCAATTTGAGAAGTCATATCAGCAGCTACTGTTGTTGTAACTTGTTGATAAACGATTGTAGGTTTATTTGTACGTGTATCTAAAGCTGCTTGAGCTTCAATACCAGCTTTTAATGATAAACCATCATCTGCTGAAGAGTGGATAACACCAATCTTTTGAACATTGTCGAATGATGTTAATGCACGTAGGTACATTAATCTTCCTTCTGTCTTGTATAAAGGTTGAACACCCATCATATATCTTTGATCGCCAACTGCTGGTTCGTACATTTGATATGATGAACCTGTACCAAAGTAAACTGAAGGGATACCTGCTGTTTCAAGTTCAGCTTGAGCAGCAACTAAGTTCCATGTTCCAAGAATTCCAACTAATGAGAATACTTTATCATCGTTGATTAATTTTTGAACATATGTTTTTCCAACTGCGCCATCTCCGCCTTCATCATAGATGATTGAGTTAAGCTTTTTGCCATCTAATGCATCAGCATAGTCATCTTGATTAGCGTTAATGTAAGCTACGAATGATTTGTAGAAGTTTCCATAAGGAACTCCGACAGCGGCATATAAACCTGTAGATGTAATGACAGCACCGATTTTAATCTCGTCTTCACTAACACCTTGTGCATATGACGTTTTGCTACCGCCGCAACCAGCGACAAGTAATGCTGCAGTCAATGCTACTGTAGTCCAAATTTTTTTCATAAATTTTCCTCCTTCTTATGAGACACAATTTGGTTTTATTCTTTGCTTGATTTGCCTCCTAAGTATGCTTCTGACAATTTCTCGTTTTTCAACAATTCTTGTCCAGTCCCCTGCATACTTATGCTTCCTAGCTCAAGCACATAAGCATAGTCAGCTATTTTAAGAGTTTGGTAAGCGTTTTGCTCTACAATTAAAATAGTATTACCTTCACTCTTAATTTTCTTAATAATCTCAAAAATCTCTCTTACAATCAGTGGAGCCAGGCCTAGTGATGGTTCATCTAACAACAATACTTTTGGACTAGCCATTAATGCACGACCGATAGCTAACATTTGTTGCTCTCCGCCAGATAATGTGTTGGCTTGTTGATTTCTTCTTTCTTTCAAAATTGGAAAATAGCCATAAACAAGATCCAAATTTTCTTTTATTTGTTGTTTTACACTTTTTGTAATTTTTTTACCTTTTTCATCAACAGTAGTTTTTCTTTTTAGAGCATAAGCTCCTACTTTAAGATTTTCTTCTGTTGTTAAACCATTAAGAATTAATCTTCCCTCTGGTGATTGAATAACCCCTTTATGAGCTATTTGATAAACTCTTTCATTGGTTATGTCTTTGCCCTCAAGCAAAATTTGACCACTGCCAACTTTAACAACACCACTTATCGCTCTTAGTGTAGTCGACTTGCCAGCACCATTTGCTCCTAATAAGGCAATGATACTTCCTTCAGGAACATCAATGTTAACACCTTTTAAAGCAGCGATTGCCCCATATGAGACACGTAAATCTTTAATTTCTAAAATTTTGTTCCCCATATTATTCAACCTCGCTTCCTAGGTATGCTTCTTGAACAACTTTATCTTTCTGGATTTCAGTTGGTGTTCCATAAGCTAATTTCTTTCCAAAAGAAATAGCACATATATGGTCACATATATCCATAACTAATCCCATATCGTGTTCAACAAGGAATATTGTAGCGCCCAAATCTTTGGCAATTTTTCTAATTGTTGATGCTAATTGAATAGTTTCATTGTCATTCAATCCTGCAGCAGGCTCATCTAGGATTATTAGATTTGCATTAGCCATTAGAGTTCTTGCTAATTCAATTCTTTTTAATATTCCATATGGTAATCCTACTGGAGGTACATCTCTATATTGCAACAAATCCAAATATTCTAATACTTTATCAGCTTTTTTAGTCAAAATAGCTTCTTCTTGATTCAAAAATTTAGAGTTAATCATGTGTGCAAAATAGGTTGTTTTATATTGAGTGTGTGCAGCGATAAGTAAATTTTCTAGAACACTAACCTCAACAATTAGTTCAACGTTTTGGAAGGTTCTTACAATACCTGTTTTAATTACATCGTGAACTTTGTAATCATTTAGTAAAATTGTTTGTCCTTCCCTGTTTTTATACCAAACTTTACCACTAGTTGGTTTGTAGAATTGAGTAATACAGTTAAACACCGTCGTCTTACCAGCTCCGTTAGGACCAATAAGACCGAAAATCTCGCCTTTTTTAACATCAAACGAGAGTTCATCAACTGCTTTCAATCCACCAAAATGCATAGAAAGATTATCTAATCTTAAAATAACATCCTCTGGTAAAGTAAAGGCCGAAGTGTCTTTCTCTGTTGCAGCAACAACTTTCTTTAATTGCTCTTTTGCAACAGTATATTTCTTTTGCAAGGATAATTTCTTATCTTCTTGCCTTTTTGTATAATTCTTTAAAATTTGATCATATTTATTTTTCAAATTTTCTTGACTCAAAGAAAGCTTTTTCTCTTCAATTGCTAAGGCTTCTTCATATATTTTCTTAGCACCAGCTAAATATTCAGCAGTTTTGTGAGTGTTTGCGCTCAAATAAGCTTTTCTTTCAGCTTCATATTTTTCTTTTAATTCCTTTGCAAGCTGTTTTTTATAATCATCGATTTTTTTCTTGCCATCTACTGATACTTCTTTAACAACTTTATAATCTTTATCAAGGATATTTTCTTCTTTATAAACTTTCTGACGAAAGGCACGATACATCAAATTGTTCTTTTTTTCTAATTTTTCATATTTATCCTTAGAAACCATTTCAAAAAGTTGCTCTGATGGTACAGAATCTTTCTCAAGATTAATTAATTTTCTTGAAGAAAGGAATTTTTTATCATTTAATCTACTATTTAATCTCCTATCTAAAGACTCTTGTTTTAATTCTGGAAGTTTATCTAAAACGTTTAATCTATATTCGTAGTTCTCAACTTTGTGAACAAGTTGTGACTCTTTATTAAATAATTTCTTAATCATAGCCATACTTTTTCACCTTCGCTCTTTCTACTGACTTTCTAAAGCGATATTTTATGTTAGTGAATAATTGAACAACGCCACCCTTATAGAAAAGAACAATAAGGATTAACAAGCCTCCTATAATAACATTAAATAACCAAGAGTTTGTTCGTAAAAATGTAACATCTTGTAAAAACATTGGGACCAATCCAAATACAAGTAATGTACCAGCCATAACGCCCCACAAATTTCTTGTGCCTCCAAATATACAAGCAGCAAGAATATTTAAACTAAACATTATAGAATAAGAATATGGGTCTGTATATCTTACAAAACTCATAAACAATGCTCCAGCTAATCCAGCATACATTGTTGATAAAACGAATGCTAACAAGCGATATTTCATCAAACTAATTCCCATGGCTTGAGCAGCAGATGTTGAATTTTTCATTGCCAACATTGCTCTCCCAGTAGGACTATTTATTAAGTTGTACGTAACAATAAGTAGTGCTATTAAGAAGATCAAGACCATATACATTGTCATAGTCCTATCAAGTTGTAAACCAAATATATTTGGATAGCCTCTTAAGTTAGTCCCATTTGGACCACCTGTTAGAACTCCGCCATTTAAGAATACTTGATATAAGACTTCAGAAAGTCCTAGAGTAACAATTGCTAGGAATAATCCTTCAATTCTTAAAGAAATGAA
>JBAXYK010000010.1:0-10466 GCA_041670825.1 Bacilli bacterium
TGTTCAAGAAAATTTAACTGGGATACGTGTTGTTAAGGCTTTTGCAAATGAAAAATATGAGATTAATAAATTTAATAAAGCAATGGATAAATTTATTTCTTCTTGGCATGCATTAATGAACAAAATGTCTTCTTATTACTCAATAATGGATGGCATATCTTACTTATTAATGTTAACTGCCTTTGTTTTAAGCGTTTATTTTGTTAAAAGTGGAGCTTTAAAATTTGATGAAGCTACATCAATGTTTTTATATGTAGAATCAATAATATGGCCAACTAGAATACTTGGTAGACAAATTGGTGAGATGAATCGTTCAAAAATTGCTGGTAGTAGAATTCTTGAAATAGTAGATGAACCTACAGAATTTGCAAATGATGGTAAATTAAAGCCAAAAATCAAAGGAAACATAAAATTTGAAGATGTATTCTTTACTTTTAAGGATGGTTCAACTCCTACAATAAAGAATATAAATTTAGAAATAAATCATGGAGAAACTATTGCTTTAATTGGTAAGACAGGTAGTGGAAAATCTACATTGGTTAGTATGCTTAATAGAATGCTAGATTGCACTTCTGGCAAAATATTGCTTGATAATATAGATATTAAAGAGATAAATAAGAAATATTTAAGAAAAAATGTTGGTATAGTTTTGCAGGAACCATTTTTGTTTTCAAAAACAATTGCTGAAAATATTGGAATTGTTCTCAATAAAATGGATGCCAACGATTTGGAAACATCTTCTAGAATCAAGTCAGTAGCAAGAGTAGCAGCTGTTTCAAATGATATTGAAAGATTTGAAGAAGGCTATAACACTATTGTTGGCGAAAGAGGAGTAACTTTGTCGGGTGGTCAAAAGCAAAGAATTGCAATTGCCAGAACTCTTGTGGAATATAAACCAATTCTAATTTTTGATGATTCTTTAAGTGCTGTAGATAGTGAAACAGATATAAAAATTAGAAGTGCTTTAAAAACAAAGGAAGAAGATAGGACGACAATAATTATAACTCATCGAATATCTACTGCGATGGAGGCTGATAGGATTATTGTTATGGAAGATGGCGCTATAACTGAAATTGGAACTCATAGTGATTTAATTAAAAAACCTGGTTTATACCAGGAAATATGGAATATTCAAAATCATTTTGTTTCAAGTGAAAATAATGAAAGTGAGGGGAAATAAGTATGTACGAAGAATTTGATGATTATGATCTTTCCTCTAAATTGAATTTTAAATTGTGGAGAAAAATTATTAAAAGTTTAGCTCCATATAAAAAAATTGTTACTTGGGGTCTTATTGCTGTTGCAGTTTTAACATTTATTGAGACTTATTTTGTAAAACTCATATCAGAATATGGATTTGGAAAATTTATTAATGGTGAATCTATGGATGGTTTTTCATCATTCATTATTCTAATGATTGCTATGGTAGTTTTTGAAGTTGTTTTTGTTAAAATATATGTCTTTTCAGCGGCAAAAATTGAAATGTACTTATATAGACAACTTACTGGTAATTGCTTTGCTCATCTTCAAGAATTATCTTATTCATTTTTTGACAAGTATTCAGTCGGATGGTTAATTTCAAGAACGACTAATGATACAAGCCGTGTTAGTGAAATTATTTCTTGGGGGCTTGTAGATGCTATATCTTGTGTCTTTAAGTTAATATTTATCCTAGTTATAATGATTGTTACTAACGCTAAACTTTCATTGATTATGATAATAGTTGTTCCTACAATTCTAACTATTGGAATATTTTTTAGAAGAATCGTTATGAAGTATTCGTGGAAAGTTAGAAAAGCTCATTCTCAAGTGAGTAGTGCATTAAATGAAGGAATAAGTGGAGCTAAGACTTCAAAATCTCTAGTTCTAGAAGAGAAGAATTTATCTGCATTTTCAAGAATTGTTGATAGATATAAACGTTTTTCGATAAAAGCTGCATTTATAAATTCAAGTTATTATCAAATACTTGCCGTTCTTGCAGCTGCAGGTATAGCATCAATGGCTTATTTTGGAGGTATTGAAGTAGTTAGCGGTAGGCTTGATTACGCAATATTATTCATGTTTGTTTCATATACTATGATGTTTTTTGATCCAGTACTAACTGTATCAAGAGTTTCAAATGAGATGAAAATGGCTCAAGTGGCGGCAGAAAGAGTTTACAATATTATTGCTATTGAGCCTGAACTAATGGATTCTGAAGAAGTAATTAAAAAGTATGGTGACTACACAAATCCTAAAAAAGAAAATTGGGAAAAAATAAATGGTGATATTGAGTTCAAAAATGTTTCATTTAAGTATTCAACAGGGCCAACAATTTTAAAGAATTTTAATTTAAAAGTTAAATGTGGTATGTCAGTCGCATTAGTTGGAGAAACAGGTGCAGGTAAATCAACAATTGTTAATCTATTAAGTAGATTCTATGAACCTACAGATGGTGAAATTCTAATTGATGGTATCGACTATAGAAAACGTTCAATTGGATGGTTACATGCCAATCTTGGATATGTTATGCAAACTCCACACCTTTTTAGTGGAACAATTAAGGATAATATTAGATTTGGAAATCTTGAAGCAACAGATGAACAAGTTGTAGCTGCAGCAAAAGCAGCTAATGCTCATGAATTCATTGGTTTGCTTGAAAAAGGCTATGATACTGAAGTAGGTGAAAGTGGTAATAGATTGTCTCAAGGGCAAAAGCAATTAATATCTTTTGCAAGAGCAATTATTGCAGATCCAAGTATTCTAATTTTGGATGAAGCAACTTCGAGTATTGATACTCAAACAGAATATGTAATTCAAAAAGCGATTGGAAACCTTTTGAAGGGTAGAACAAGTTTCATAATTGCACATAGACTATCAACAATAACTAATTCCGATTTAATTCTAGTCGTACAAAATGGACAAATCACTGAAATGGGTAAACATGAAGAATTAATGGAATTAAAAGGTTATTACTATCGTTTATATACAAATCAATTTGTTGAAGATCGTTTAAAAGAAATAAATATTATTTAAAATAAATATAGATTTTTCCATTATTTAGCGTAAAATTATATGATGAAAGAGGTGGCTTTATGTATTTAGAAAGTTATACTGAATATCTTGTTGGTTGGATAAAAAATATGGTTAAAAAGGCTGGTGCTTCTGGTTGTATTATTGGAATTTCTGGAGGTATTGATTCTGCCGTTTGTGCATTTCTAGTAAAAAAAGCCATGCATAAAAAATGTTTGGCAGTTGTGATGCCTTGTCATTCTAATCCAGATGATGAATCTGATGCCATGAAAGTAATTAATGAATGTAAGATTCCTTATGTTAAAGTTGATCTTACTTCCACATATGATACCTTGATATCTTCTATTTCTGAATTGAAAGTTCTAGATAAATCAAGTGAAGGGTATAAAATTGCTATTGCTAATACTAAAGCCCGCTTAAGAATGACAACTTTGTATTCTTTTGCAAAATCATTGAATTATATTGTAGTTGGAACTGATAATGCTTGCGAATGGTATACAGGTTATTTTACAAAATTTGGTGATGGAGGGGTAGACATTGTTCCTATAATTGGTCTAACTAAAAAAGAAGTTAGAGATGTTGGAAAAATTCTAGGAGTTCCTGAAGCTATAATTAAACGTAGACCAACAGCAGGATTAATAGTTGATGTTTATGATGAAGATGAATTAAAAGTTACATATGATGAAATTGATAATTACTTGCTTGGTGAGAAGATTTCTCAATCAAGTATAGATAGAATAGAACATCTTCACAATATAAGTGAGCATAAACGAAACTTGGCCAAATCACCAAGATTACCAAAAAGAAAATAAATAAGATGCTTTGCCAAATATGGCAAAGCATTTTTATTTTGCGTGTGTTATAATGAAAAAGAGGTGATTTCATGTTCAGTTATATTGCAGGTAATGTGATAGAAATAGGCATTGATAGGATTGTTTTGGATTGCAATGGAATAGGTTATGAAATTATGGTTGCTCATCCTGATAGTTTTTCTAAAAATCAGCAAATTAAAGTTAATGTATTTATGCATGTAAAAGAAGATGACATTGCATTATATGGATTTGAAAGCAAGGAAGAGAAATCAATGTTTTTAAGATTAATAAATGTTAATGGAATAGGTCCAAAAACAGCAATAAATATGATGAGTCAAACTACAACAAAATCCTTAATTCAAGCTATTGAAACATCCAATACAACTTATTTAAAGAAATTACCTGGTATTGGACCAAAAGCAGCTCAACAAATAATTCTTGATTTAAAAGGAAAATTAGTTTTTGATAATTATGATAATAACATTAAACCACTTATTAATAACTCTTTTGAAGATGCTAAAGATGGTTTGAAATCTCTTGGATTCAAAGCTTCTGAAATTGATGGTGCGTTTTCAAAAATTACTGATAAAAATCTATCAAGTGAAGAAATATTAAAATTGGCTTTAAAATTACTAAAACGATAGGAGAATTATTGATGGAAAGATTAATTGATAATAATTTGATTAATGATGAGGAAAGTTTTGAAATTTCTCTTAGGCCTAAATTTCTTAGTGAATACATAGGACAAGCAAAAACAAAAGAAAATTTGAATATTTTTATTAAGGCTGCAAAAAAGCGTGATGAATCACTTGATCATGTTCTATTATATGGTCCACCTGGCTTAGGTAAAACAACTTTGGCACATATTATTGCAAATGAAATGAATGGGAATATAAAAGTTATCAGTGGACCTAGTTTAGAAAGAACAGGCGATTTAGCTGCCATTCTTTCTACACTAAGTGCAGGTGATGTTTTATTTATAGATGAAATTCATAGAGTTCCTAGAATTGTTGAAGAAGTTTTATATTCAGCTATGGAAGACTTTAAGATAAACGTAGTAATTGGTCGTGATTCTAGTGCTCGTACGATATCTTTGGATTTGCCACCCTTTACCCTTATTGGAGCAACAACAAGAGCAGGATCTTTATCGTCACCCTTAAGAGATAGATTTGGTATAGTACTAAAACTTGATTTTTACTCTGATGATGAAATACAAGCAATAGTTGAAAGAACTGGTAAAGTCTACAACGTTCCAATAAATGAAGAAGCTGCAAAGGAAATCACGAAGCGTTCTCGAGGCACTCCACGAGTTGCAAATAGGCTTTTCAAAAGAATTCGTGATTTTGCAACCATAGATAATAGTGGATTCATTGATTGCAATACTGCAAAATACGCATTGGATTCATTACAGGTGGATTCAATGGGTCTTGACAATGTTGACATAAAGTATTTGAAGGGAATTATTGAAAGATTCAAGGGTGGTCCTGTTGGAGTTGATTCAATTGCCGCTGCCATTGGTGAAGAAGTTATGACTTTAGAAGATGTGTGTGAACCATATTTATTACAAATAGGTATGATTAATAGAACGCCAAGAGGTAGAGTTGTTCTAGAAAAAGCGTATAAACATTTGAAAATGCCATTTCAGAATTCGTTGCTATAAATCAACAATTAATTATTTTACAAAAGAGCGCCTTTCAAGTTGAAATTTGCTTGTTAAAATGATAAAGTATTATAGCAACATATTATGTTGATTTATTTTTTTATAATATTTTTGTGGTGTTATCACCAGTATTATAAAAGATATAAAATTTATTTACAAAAAGGAGAGGTATAATGCGTAGATTATTTGCTTTTATTGTGTTAACAGTTACCTTGCTCACAATTTCCATTATGAATATACCTTCAATATCTGATAATATGAATCAAGGTATTGAATTTAAGGGAGGTTTTGAAATACTCTATCAAGTTTTAGATCAAGATGGAATAGAGTATAGTGATCGAGACAAAGAAAGTGCTGTTAGTGCTGCTGCTGAAGTTATTTCTAATCGTATTGATATAGCAGGCGTAAAGAATCCTCAAATCTCAACCGAAGGCGACGACATGATTCGTGTAACTGTTGCTTCTAAAAATGAGAGCGAAACAAAATCGATACGTGATTTATTGACATCTAATGCTGAAATAAGTTTTAGAGATGTTAATGATAATTTGCTTGCCACAGCAGATCAATTATTGAAGGATAATGGAGCTGTTCTTGATTATAGTGATGGTAATCCTGTTGTCAGTTTAAAAATAAAAGACACCACTTTATGGGAAGATATAACTAGATATATTTCTACCCAAGAAGATAGTGATAATCGCCACATTGTCATTTGGTTAGGATATGAAAGCCAGTATGATGAAGTAAATGACTATGGATATTCTGGTGATAGTTATGCTGATATTTCATCAAATCCAGATGCGGCAAATAAAATAGTTTCAGATGCAACCGTTAGCCAAGTGTTTTATGGTGATGTAATTATTACAGGCTCGTTTACTGATGAACTAGCTGGAAAAATGGCAAATATGATAAGAGCAGGAACTATTAATTTCACATTAAAAGAAATTTCTGTTTCATCCATAGGTGCTACTTATGGAAATGAAGCATTCAATAAATCATTAATTGCTGGATTAATTGGTATTCTTGCAGTATCAGTATTCATGATTATATTCTATGGTATAGCAGGTGTTGCTTCTTCTGTAGCTTTAATTGTTTATGTTATTTCAACCTTATTTGGTTTTAATCTTTTAAAAGGAGAATATGGCCCGGATACTATCGCTGCTACAGTAATGGCAATAGGTATGGCTGTTGATGCTAATATTATATCTTTTGAAAGAATAAAAGATGAATTATATAAAGGACGATCGCTTCGTAAAGCTTTTTTGGAAGGAAATAAAAAATCTCTTTCCACAATTCTAGATGCTAATATTACAACTTTAATCGCTGCATTATCTTTGTATGTATTTGGAACTAGAACGGTTAAAGGATTTGCGACAATGTTAATTATCTCTATCTTTGCAACAATGATTATAATGGTTTTTTTAGCAAAATTCTTACTATCATTGTTGTGTCAATCAAAAGTTTTCCAAAATCGTCAAAATTGGTTTGGTGTCAAGAAAAATAATTTGCCTGATGTTCAAAAGGGCGAAGGACAAAAATATTTTGGAAGATTCAGTAATGCTAATTTCATGAAGCCGGCTAAAAAAATTGCATTTAGTTCAAGTAGTTTCATAGCCTTGGGTTTAGTGATGATAATAGTTTATCATTTTGCTCTTGGAAGTGGTTTGAATTTGGGTTTGCAATTTAGTCAAGGTACGAAGTTATATTTTAAAACAGCAGATCCAAGTTTTTCTACAACTGAGCAAGTTGAGTCTTTCTTTGTTAATAATGAAGATATTGCTATAAAACCTGATTTAATAGTTATAGGTGATGATAGCGCTGAAGTATCAACGGCATTAATAGAATCTAATAAGGATTTACTTGATGGAATTAACGCTGAAGTTTCAGAAAACGTTTTAAAATTGTATACTGTTTCTGTAAGTTTTAAACAAGAGCTTTCAAGTGATGTTATGGATTATTTAAATGAGTATTTTAGTGATAATAAAGCTGAATTCTTTGATTTATATAATAATTCCTATACGCTAAACTTTGTTTCACCTCTTGTTGCTACAAAGACAGTTCAAAACGCCTTATGGTCATTATTAATTGCTTCTGGATTTATAATAATATATGTAGCTTGGCGATTTAAATTTACATACGCTGCTGCAGCTATTATTGCTTTAATCCATGATGCTTTGTTTATGGTTGCTGCATTTTCGTTATTTAGAATAGAAATAAACATTGAATTTGTTTCCGCTGTTCTTGCTATTATAGGTTACTCAATAAATGATACCATTGTTACATTTGATAGATTGAGAGAGAATATTTCGGAATCTAATATACCACAACTTTCAAATAACGATAGGATAGATCTTGTGAATAAATCTTTACAGCAAACGGTAGGACGTTCCATATTAACAACGGTTTCAACTTTATTAACAGTTATTTCCTTATTGATTTTTGGAAGCAGTGCAAGTTTCAATTTCAATTTAGCAATGTTATTTGGGCTGACTGCTGGAACTTATTCTTCAATCTTTATTGCACCTGTTCTTTGGTTGTGGTTTGAAAAAATTAAAGACAAACTTATTATTTCTCGAAAAGAGAAACGTAAAAATAAGACAGTTGTAAAAAGCAATGAACCAGAAGAATATACTTTCTATGGTATAAATGATTAATAAAAAATAAGAGAGTGAGAAATCACTCTTTTATAAACAAAAATAATGCAAATAGTATTATTATTTGTTAAAATATTCTAGTATTAGTTTACGCATGGGGGTAAATAAAAAATGAATCTTAAAAATTATATTGCTACAGTAAAAGATTTTCCAGTTGATGGAATCTTATTTCGTGACATTACACCGCTTATGAATGATGGTGAAGCATTCAATTATGCTTGTGGGAAAATAATCGAATTTGCAAAAAGTAAAAATGTTGATGTTGTTGTTGGTCCAGAATCCAGAGGATTTATATTTGGATGTCCAATCTCTTATGCTTTAAAGGTTGGCTTTGTTCCTATCAGGAAACCAAATAAATTGCCTAGGGAAACAATAGAAATTAAATATGCTCTTGAATATGGTTCAAATACCCTCTGTATGCACAAAGATGCAATAAGAAAAGGCCAAAGAGTATTGATAGTAGATGATTTACTTGCAACTGGTGGAACCGTTGAGGCTACTATTAAATTAGTTGAAAGTCTTGGAGGAATTGTAGTTGGATGTGCCTTTTTGATAGAATTAGAGGATTTGAAGGGCCGTTCTAAAATAGATGAAGGTGTCGATGTTTTAACATTAATGAAATATTAAAACATTAATTGATTAAGAAGGAGGGATATTATGGAAAAAAAGTATGAAAATATTTCTTTTAATGATGTCCTTATTTCTTGTAAAAAATATTTAACAAACGAAGAGACTTTAGCTTTTATAGAAAAAGCTTATAAATTTGCTGCTGTTTGCCATGAGGGACAATTCAGAAAAACTGGTGAACCATATATAAATCATCTTTTGAATGTGGCTTACATACTTGCGGAATTGCAAGTAGGTCCATACACAATAATTGCTGGATTTTTGCATGATACAATTGAAGATTGTGGTCTTACAAAAGAGAGAATAGCTCAAGAATTTAATGATGAAATTGCAACATTAGTTGAATCAGTAACAAAAGTTACCCAATTGAGTGCTATGACACAAGAAGAGTTTCAAGCAGAAAATCATCGCAAAATTTTTATTGCTATGGCAAAAGATATTCGTGTAATTTTGATAAAGTTAGCTGATAGATTACATAATATGAGAACGCTTTATGGACAACCAGCCGAAAAACAAAAAAGAATTGCAAAAGAAACTTTAGAAGTATATAGTCCTATCGCCCATCGACTAGGTATTAATACTATAAAAAGTGAATTGGAAGATTTGAGTCTAAAATATTTAGAGCCAGAGAAATATCATAATATAAGTCTATTATTAAAAAGAAAAGAGAGCGAAAGAAATCTATTTCTTAAGATAATGTCAGGCAAAATAGAAAGTTTATTAAAAGAGCATGAAATACCTTTTAGAATGTCTGGAAGAGTAAAAAATATCTATAGTATTTACAAAAAAATGTATGTTAAGAACAGAATTTTTGAAGAAATTTATGATTTACAAGCTTTGCGAATAATTACAGATACTGAAACAAGATGCTACGAAATACTTGGTTATATTCATGCAATGTATAGACCTATTCCAGGTAGATTTAAGGATTACATTGCAATGCCAAAGCCAAATATGTATCAATCATTACATACTACAATTATCGCTGATGATGGTGGTATTTTTGAAATACAAATTAGAACTGAAAAAATGGATCAAATAGCAGAAGGCGGCGTTGCTGCCCATTGGCGCTATAAAGAAAACATTGAGTATGATGCGGCAAAAGTTCAAAAAGAAATTGAAGAAAAATTAGCATGGTTTAGAGAATTAGTAACATTTTCGAATAATGAGTCTGATGATGCTCAAAATTATATGGAATCTTTACAAAAGGATATTTTTGAAGCTAATGTTTACATACTAACTCCAAAGGGAAGAGTAATTGATTTGCCTAATGGTTCAACTCCTCTTGATTTTGCTTATAAAATTCATACACAAGTAGGTCATAGTACAGTAGGAGCAGTTGTAAATGGGGTTTTAGTACCTTTAAACACTGTTTTAAAGACTGGCGATATTTGTGATATAAAAACTTCAAAAAGCAATAGTGTGCCTAGTGAAGGTTGGCTGAAAATAGTAAAGACTAATAGTGCAAAAAACGCTATTAAAAAAGCTCTTATTAAGCATAATAGCACTGAGAAAAGGGAAGAGATTATTGAATCTTCAAAGAAAAATATTGAAGAAATGCTACGTAACGAAAAACTTGATGTAAAGAATACTTTAAAAAGCTTCGAGGATAAAAAGTTTTTATCCTCACATAATGTTGATACAATAGAACAGTTTTTAATAGCTGTTTATAATAAATCAATTAATATTAAAGCTATCATTGAA
>JBAXYK010000011.1:0-10377 GCA_041670825.1 Bacilli bacterium
AAAAAATCCCAAACATTGCATGCTTGGGATAATAAAAAGAACCCAAGCGTCTTTTTAACTTATAAAAATAAGTATTGAAGAACGCTCAGGTTCGTAAAATGTAATTGGAACGCTATGGTTCGCTATTTAATAAATTTTAATCTATAAATTCAAGAGATATATAAACATGCTCTTTACATTTAATACACTTCATTTTGTGTAACATTTGTTTTTTCTTTAATTGCTTTGGCTTGTCAATTAACACTTTTTCTACGCAAGTATCATCTGATGATGTGCATTCGCCAAGACATCTGCCACAATGTGGGCAAAACATTTTTGTTATTTTCAATTTTTTCGCCTCCTAAAAACTATGAATAACATGCTTAACCACTCCTTGTATGGTCAAATCCTTTGTAACAATATCTTTGTATTTTGGATTTTCGGGGTGTAAAATAGCACAACCATTTTTTCTAAACAATCTTTTCACTGTTGCAGAGTCGTTGATTAGGGCGACAACGATTTCTCCATCATCAGCAGCATTTGTAATTGTTGCAACTATTAAATCTCCATGATAGATTCCGGCACCTATCATACTGTCGCCTTTGGCTCTTAATATCATTGTTTTATCAGAACCAAATATGGCGCTCGGCAATTGATAAGTTGCTTCTATGTTTTCTTCTGCAAGAATTGGTGTTCCACAAGCCACTTGTCCAACTAATGGGGCAATAATAGTTTTTCCAGTGTTTAAGTTTGTAGGAGTAATAATTTTGCCAATGTTATTCTTCTTTATTAAATCTCTTGCATATAGAACATTTACATATTTTTGTGCAGTGGAAAGGCTAGGAAAACATACTGCCTTTGCAATTTGTCTATATGACGGGGAACGACCTTCTTTTAATTGAAAGTCTTTAATAAATTCAAGGACTTGAATAACTTTACTCTCATTTATTACTTTCATTGCCAACTCCTTATCATAAACAAACGGTGCGTTCGCTTATGTTAATAATATAAAACATTTGTTCTATAAAAGCAAGATTTTATGACAAAAAAAACCGAGAAAATTCTCGGTTTAACCTGCAAATACTATAAAACGGATTTATAACATAATTTTAGAAAATACTTTTCCTTCTTCGGTTAATGCTTTCCATTTTAATTTTAATAATTTACTAAATGGTTCTTTATGTTGAAATGCAATATATAACTCGACAACATTAATAAGAATGAAATTTGCTCCTTGATTAGTATTGTGGTCAATTGCATATTGATTGTAAGTAGATTCGCTAATCATTACTCCACGGGTAAATTTAGATTTGTCATCAACTTTACCTTTGAAATAATTTATATCTATTGTTGACACTTCATTTTTTTGCCATTTTGCTTCAATTAGGTATGTTTCGTATTCAAATTCAAATGCACCATCTATTTGCTCACCCTCTATTTTATAAGGTGGACGAGAAATTATATCAAATTCAGCAAACATTAATTTTAAAAAGTCTTCAAGTGCATATCCTTTATCTTGTGAATTTTCCAACTTTGAAATTTTGTTTAATTCTTCAATAAGTTTATCATAATTATATTTTTTTTCAGTTTCTTTAATTTGTAAATCAACGATTTCGCCATCTTTATTCAATCTTTTTTCTTTATTTGCCAAAATAGCGTTAACATCTTCAAATACTTTTGGTAAAGCTTTAAATTTTCCTTTAACGCCTCTATTAGCATTGGTAAGTCGAGAATTATTGAACGTGGACTTAAACAATCTTACAATTGGTTTTCCATTCTTTTCTTTATTTAATTGCTGAACAAGGCATTTCTTAAACCAAGGATATTTTGATAATCCTAATGAATAATTCATACCATTATTATAAGTATTATTTCCTTTATCAACAACTTCAATATTACTATCATTCATAATAGTTTTTAATTCACTTTCAGTTAATTGAGATATTGCAGTTGCTATACTATCAATATCACTTGAATTAAAAGTTAGCATATTATTCTACCCCCAAAGCTTTAAAAACAGCGTCCTCTGGGGAATTATAGAATAGTAGTGTAAGTTTGTTCAGTAGGTCATCTGGCACATCTATAACTTGTTTTTTAGCATTATTTGGTAACAACACTTTTGTTGCTCCTGCGTCATGAACAACTTGTAAAACATTTGCAAGCTCTTCAAGTCTATTGATTGAACCACTAATACTAATACTTCCTAACACAGCAAGCTTAGGTAATACTTCTTTCTTTAATGCAGAAGAACACAAAGATACAAGTGTAGGTAGGGATAAATCTTTTGCATTTCCGACGCCTTGCAAATCTCTAATATCCATTAAATAGTCTGATGTAGAACAACTTATATTTCCACTAATATGCTGCTTATTTGCTTTAAAGTAATTGATTGCATTATTTATACTATCTTTACATTCTTGGTTAGATACACCAGTTCTTGTAAATTTACCATTTCCTGAAATACATTCGTTTTCAATACGATAAACACCAAATACACCGGTCTCAGACCTTTCAATACAATATACTGTTCCCGGTTTAGTAATACCTTCTGGTATAAGCTTATCGCTTCCTTGTTCTGGAACACCAACATATTTTTCTTCAAATGTTTCATTATCAATGTAAGAGAAATTTACCGCATAGAATTCCATACCACCAATTCTCTTTAATTGTTCTTTAACTCTACGTCTGCCTTCAAGTGCATATCTTAATAATTCTTCGACCTGTTCTTTTGTGAAATCACCATTAGGATAGATAAGTTTAATAAGTCCAGATACGGTTTTTCTAACTGCAACTGTATCCCTTTGATTTAGTGACGTTCCAAGTTTAAAGTATTTATCAAAAGCGTCTGAATAGTTGTATTTCCTCATTGTCCTGAAAAATTCAGAAATATAATCGGTAATAAAACCATATTCATCAGTAAAGTATTTTGGTGCAAATTTAGGAACTTCCCAACCCGGTATATAATAGTGCATTCTATCAAAGAAAGCAGTGTCATTAGCCATTGTTTCTGGGAAAGGTTGGAACAAATGAGATGTTTTTAACAAGACATCAATACTAATGTTAATGTTTCCAACAAACACCATAGACGCTGACGCTGTTATTTGGTCTTTTCCTCTTGCAAATGAACCTGAATTCATATAATCTTTCATAATTTGAATTCCGTCTTTGTCCTTGAAAGAGATTCCAGCAACTTCATCAAATGCTACGCAATCCCAATGTCCTACAAGTCCAATTTGGCGTCTGCCCATGTTATAAAAAAGATTAGCAACAGTTGTTTGACCACCAGAAATAAGAATACTATTAGGTGAAATCTCTTTATATACATGAGATTTACCTGTTGAACGCGGTCCTAATTCACACATATTATAGTTGTTTTCTACAAGTGGAACCAATCTTTCAATTAAGTGCATTTTTTCTCTTAGTTTAAGCTGAGTTGGCTCCATACCGATTGACCTTAAAAGCAAATCTTTCCATTCATCTTCATTAAAGTTTTTTCTACCTTCAAAGATTTCTTTTATATCAAGGTTTGGCATTTGAATAGGTTTAACACTTTCAACAACCAAAACTCCACCCAAGTCTTTTTCTTTATCTTTTTTCTTAACTTCTTTGGCCGCTGCTTCCAAGTCCATATCTTCGTTTTCATCAAAGTATCCAAGTTTTACAATACACCAAATTCCGCCTGCAAGCAGTTTTTCAAATTGCTTTACATATTCGGCAGAAATAGGAATTCTTGAAAGTCCTAAATTCATAAAACTCGCAAAACAAATTCCTTTTTCAACATCAACAGTAACATCAAGTCTATCAATGACTGTGTAAGAACCATTTTCGGTAATCTTAAACTTTACTTTTTCAGCTTCATCTGGCCGAATATAGTTTTCAGCCAAAATCTTTTTGACTTGTTTAACGCCTTCACGGATACTATCTTCATTATCGGTTGAGCAATACATGCCAAGTAGATATTCTAAAACATAGATAGGAACGTTTATTCCTTCCTTAATCTTTTTTGACAAGTCTTTTCTAACAACACGACCTGCGAATACTTCATTTACTTTCTTATTAAAATCTTCCATTTTTCTATCTCCTATAAATCAAAATCATTATCAATGATTATATCAATTGTATAAGGTAATCTAATTTTTTCTGCATAAGGGTCATCATAATCTTCAATAACTAAGAAATACTGTTCATTTTTATTGTATTTTTGATTTCTTAAAGTAAATTTTTCCTTATACATTCTATCTTTCATATCATCACTCTTGCTATCAGCATTAATAAGTGGTGCATTTGAAATCTGATTTCTTTTATCATCTTCAAAGTAAACCAAGTAATTTTTTGGTAATACCTTGTCAGTAATTTTTTCATTTTGAAAAAATTCAAGGAAAGTAATAAGTGACGTAATTCTTGTTGAAAGAGAAACACAGTTAATTGTAACATTTTTAGCTGCATATCTTTCTCTTTGAGAACGCTTATTGTCTATTTGAATAATTGGAATAACAATTTCTTGTAAGCTATCACCACCGTGGACATATTTACAACTTTCACCTTGTTTTTTATAAATATTCATACCATAAGGAACAGTTGCTTCTAATGTGGTATTTGGAATTAAATAATCAAGTGAAATCTTTTTTGACATTTCAGTATCATTAGCATTATTTGAAAGGATAAATCTTCTTTTTGAAATAATTGATTCTTTAACTTCATTTGGTGTTTTATCCATTTCTTGGATATCATTTCTCTTATAAATAAATCCGTGGTCTGCTGTAATTACAACATTTGAAATAGATAAGTTTTGAAGTTTTTTAATAATTGCTTGAATTTCGTTAAAGCAATCATCAACTCCACCAAACACTTTGTTTTCAGTAGTAATATTATCACCAGCAGCATCAATAGAATTATGGTAAATATAGATTACTTTTTTACCTGCAATATCAGTTTTAATTTTTGCATAATTTTGTGGATTTACAAAATCTTTGTAAACATAGACTTTTCCATCGGTAAAACTATTCAATATTTTTTCTCGGTTATCATTACTTTGTGAGCTAATACCATCGACATAGACATCACTTCCAATGTAATCAATTTTGTTATGTGGTAATAAACTTGCCATGCCAAGAGCAGTATAGCTTGGAACGCTTGAAATAGCTGGAATTAGAGTTGTTTTTGCTTTAAATAAGTTAGATATTCTTTTGTTTAATTCTTCGCCACATTCATATCTTAAAGCGTCTGAAATGATAATTGCAATTTTATCAGGACAAGATTTAACGAACTTGTTATAGAAATCCCATTGTTTAACTGCATTTAAACTGTCATAAGAAATTAGTTTTAATTCAGAACTCCATTTTATTGATAATTCTTCTAAATACCAATTGGTATAAGTGTTTTCAATTTTGTTAAATAATTCAATAAAGTTTTCATTATCAACTTTATCGTAAGCGCTTATAAATTCACGGTAGTATTGGTCAAATTTAAAGTAATTTGTTGTGTATTTATTTAACAAGATGTCTGGTGTGCCTTGTGCAAATCCATGAGATTCCTCTTTAACTTTTGCAAGGAACTTTGTTGCATGGTGTAAAACTAAATATTCATTTTTTAATTTCTCATTCCAATAAGACTTTCTTCTTTGTTTGATTATACTTAAATATCTTTCATACTCATTAACATTATTTATAAGCCATTCTTGTAATTTGTTGATAATCAAATTATCAAAGTTTTCAAAAGTATCAACATCTTCAAATGTTTCAATATCCCAATCTTTAATATATCTATCAACATTTAATTTGTTTGCCACGAATTCAGAGATTTGAATATAAGCATCAGAGAAATCGCCACTTTTCATAAATCTATCAACAAATATGTAGGCATTGTTTTTAATTACAAAGTTCGATGTATCCGGTAGGTTAGTTTTCCAAGCACTTGGCAATGTGCCTTTTAGGTATAAAGCAGTGTGTAATAACAACATATTTGTGATTGTATTATCAAGGTTATCGAAAGAGTTTACAATTCCGTATTTGTTTTCAATATAAGAACTTAACGTTTCTATATCGCAATATTTCTTAACATCATCAAATAGTGTTCCATGATTGATATAATCAGCAAATAGTGAAATTAAAGAGTTTTCAAAATCAAGCAAGTTTTGTTTGCAAACAGCACAGAAAACAGCTATATGGATTTTTTGTTCATTCCATTTCTTGATTTCATAAGCTTTTAATCTATTTCTTCTTTCTTTATTGTTTAAGAAATCTTTATATTTCTTAATAACACTTGCAAGCAATGGGTCAGATATACCAAATTCTCTCATGTAGATTGTTGTAATGTCAGCCTCAAACTCTTGGCTATATAAATACATATCGAGTAGGTAATTGTAATCAGCTTCTGGTTTTAAGAAAGGTGCATATATGAGATAGTTGCTTGTTAAATCAACATTTTCCAATGTGTATTTAATTTCAAAGTAATTCTTGTTAGTAAACTCAAAAATCTTTGCGTTTTGCAAATCAAGTTCAACTAGCTTGTCCTTAAATTCCCCTTCATTATCAAACCAAAAAACAACGTTCCTGATTTGTCCGTCTTTTGGCCTTTTATTAAGCATTAAGTTAAGTTCTTTTGAAACATCTTTAAAATCCAATTTACTCATTTTTGCTCCTATAAATTTATGTTGTTGGTGTTGTTGCCTTATTGATTAAAATTTCTGCCATAATTGGAATAAACCATTTACCAAATTTAATCGTTTTATCTCCAAGCCAACTAAATACGCTTTTACATTTTTCCCATTTAATTTTTGGATTATCATTTATACTTTGTTTTAATATTTCAAGTTGTTGTTTACATTTTGCAATTTCAGCATCGTTTAAATTATCATCTTTTTCAATTTCATTAATAGTCGTTTCAATTTTATTTTCTATTGAAATATTAATATCAATATTATTTTCTACTTTACTATCAGCAGTTGCTAAAATATTAAATATAGGATTAAATAGCTTATCTTTTGCGTTTGTTTTCTCATCTTTTTTTTGATTGCTTAACTTATCTAAATAGTTTTCAAGTCTAATAATTACACCATCTAAATCCTCTTTATTAGTTCTACAAAGATGTCCTCCAATCCCAAAATTCGTGGCGTCTTCTGTATTAAGTTTTGATAAAACAGCATTAGGGAAATCAATTTCTTTACCAACTGCATTATTAACTTTTCTTACGAAAGGCGAAATTTTATTGGGTGCATTATCTATGTTTTTGCCTTCATTTATCAATGATTGAATATTTTTTATAATGTTAATATTTGGTATTCTATTAATCTCTAATTCGATAGCAAAACCAATCTTTTCCTTTAAGTAGTTTAATTCTGCTTGTAAATCTTTTTCCTTTAATGTATTCCAGCCAGCTGGAAAACTAATATTTGTCAATAAATTAATATCATATATTTTTATTTTATCAATCAATTTATCCATATCATTTTTGTTGTTACATTTTTCGATTTCAGATTTAAAACTTGTTAAGTAATCAAATTTGCTCATTTTTACTCCTTTTCCTTAAACTTTAAGTAAGTTGATAAAATGTTTTTATCTTTATCTCCATCAAGGCATTGCAGCTTTTGATAGTTGACTTTAACACCATCATCAAGGTCGAGAGTAATCCTCATATTGCTTGCGTGATTGAGAATTTCATCATAATTTCTACTTTCAACGATTTGTTTGTTTAATAAATCAAGTTCTCGTTGTGCTTTAACTTTTTCCGATGAAATACTTGTATTTTTAATGAAACGTTCAAGTCTTTCTTTGTCTTGGTCATATTTCCATTGCAATTCATGTAGGTAAGAAAGTCTTGCAGTTGGGATAGTGCTTTCATCATAGCGATGTAAATACATCAGTGCTCTAAATCCACCATTTTTGCCACTATCTAATAACCAATAAATTGGTCTGTTTTGATATTTTTTACAGTGGTCCTTAAAGAAATCACTAAACAAATAATTTCTGATGGTTTCTTTTGATGTGTATTTATGACTATCATCTAATGCTGTGGCAATAAAGTTTAAGTTTTCTTCATAACACTCATCGCCAAAAATCTTTCTAACAAAATCAACAACATAGTTACATAAGTCATTATCAAAATATTCTTTATCGGAAATCAACAAACAATTTTCTTCCGTTGGTAAAACGCTTGTAACAACATTTTTAATATCTTTTATTATGTTGTTGTTTTGTCTCAAATCATCAATGTATTTTGCATATTCAAATTTTCCACCCGCAAATTGTAAACCAGCTTTGTAAGGGGAATATCTACCAAAAGCACAACCAACAATATAAGAAATCAAATCTTTAACAACATCTTCTTTTGTTTTTATAAAAGAATTATTTTGCATTTCTAATTCCACTTCATTTTTGTTATTATACAATTTAGTTATACTTATATAATTACAATCTACATTAGAAGATAATTCGTCATGTAAATTAAAAATATCAATAAATATATTATTTATTTCTTCTTCATTTTTCTTTAATTGTTCAAATCTACGATTGACTTCATCTTTGTATCTTTCAAATCTATTTTGCAAACTCTTAACAGATAATTTTATTGCTTCGCCATTCATACCAGTGTCAAGTTGTTCATTTCTTTCTTCTTTTGACATAGAGAGTGGCATTGTTTTAAAATCATAGCTTGTTTCGTATTGGTCCCAGTCAGTTTTAGAAATAATAATGTTTTCTTTTGTAATTCTTGTTATAACATCTTCCTTTATATCACTAAATATTATTGGTGTCGCCATTGCATGTTCCACTTGATAATTTATAGTTTGATTAACAACACTATTCAATAGTCCAGCCACTTTTGAATTTAAATATGAAAGAGTATATAAATAATTTACATTTTTATTTTTAGGTAAAATACTTGGTCCGCCCATATCAAATGTATTATCACCTTCCATTAATCTAAAAGAGCCAACGCCTGATGAAATTAAATTCCAAGTTATACCTGTTCTATACCACAAATATTCAGCAATAATTCTTGAAGAAGAATTTTCTTTGTAAAATTTTCTTGCATTATCAGACCAATCAACTATTTCCAATACATTTCCATACCATTTTCTATATCCACCACCTTTGACATAATGTATCCATTTTTTATTTCTCCCAATAATATTATTATCAACTTCCCAGTGTTTTCTTACAAATCTGTTATTGTCACCAGTAACATTTCTTCCATCAGAGAAAAAATAATTATCTATTTTTTCAATGTTAAAAATTTTTTTAACATTGTCGCTAACCCAGTATGAAAAGGGTTTAGTTGGAATACATTTAAAACTTTCTATATCCGTGATATAATTAATTGAATTATCATATAAAAATAATTGTTCTTTTGATTGTTGTGTTTTACCAGACACCAGTCTATAAAATTGCGTTTTATACTTACTGATATTGCATTCACGAACAATAAAAGATGTTGTTTGAACAACTTCTCCACCAATTTCTTCAAATGCTCTTGCACCCAAATGACACATAGATAAATAATTTTTATTCAGTTGTTTTATTCTTAATTTTTCATAACTACTTAAAAATAACCAAGAATTCATATTTATCATGGCAAGAAAACCATTGTCTTTGACAAATGGAACTTCCATAAACATCGCAAACATATCTGTTTTACTATCTGGATAAAATGAATAAGCAAACTCCTTTAATTTGTCGTTTGTTGATGTAGATAAGTAAGGTGGATTAGTTGCCATTATGTCATACTTTGAACTCATTATAATGGCTTGTTTCAATAAATCTGAAAGCAGTGGTAAAACTTCTTTTACACATAATTGGTCTACAATATTATAAAAATAATCAGCTTTAACAGTGTTGGTAAGTTGTTTTAATAAAATATCATATTGTTCTGGGGTGTGATTAAAGTCTTTAATTAAACTTCCATAAAGTTCAGCGTCTTTGAATTTTTCAACAATTTCATAAACAATATCTTCATCTTGATTATTTAGTTTTGCAAGTTTAATAAACTCTTTAAGTCTAACATCGTTAAAACTATTGCTTTCTTTAACATAAATAACAGTTGGATGAATATCTTTTGATAAGAAATCTTTATCATAACTTAATGCTTTCATAGTAAGTGCAAATGATGTTAATTGAACAGCACGCTTATCAATATCTATACCAATTAAATTGTTTTGCAAAATTTTGCTTGGAATGTCAGAACTAACATAGCCACTTTCTAAATACATTTTATAAAACAAATCAAAAGCATACACAAGGATATGACCTGAGCCACAGCAAGGGTCAATGAATGTTATTTCAGAAATATTTCTATTTGCATATTCCTTATTTATTTCTTTAAGTTTTGCCTTAACTTCCTCTGTTTGTTCCGCTTCTTCAACATAGTATTTTAAGTCAGATTTTATAGATGTTCTTGAATGGC